>JACMPO010000086.1 GCA_014377455.1 Flavobacterium sp. | reverse complement strand
GCTTGTGATGACGATGCAAACACACAAGATACCGATTATTACTTTAATTTGACGCCACAAACCACATTGATTTTAGGAGCACAAACAGGCGCAAGTTCCAACTATGAAGTACACTATTTTGAAACTCAAGCTGATGCCGATAATTATGTATTATCCAATCAAATTACTACTACAAACAACTACCATGTAACCACACAGCCAAAAACAATTTGGGTTGTGGCATACAATAAAACTACAAAATGTAGAAACGTAGGTTCATTCCAATTGATTTTGAATAAACCCGCTGTTTTAACAAATGCACATTTGATGGAAGTGTGCGATACTTTTGCGCCCGTTAACAACAGCTTTGCTGTGTTTGATATGGTTGCTTTTGTGGGGAACTATCCTGGAAACACCATCAAGTTTTATACCGATAGCGCACTGACGAATCTAATATCAAATCCAGCCAGTTATACCAACACTACTGCTGGATCACAAACCGTTTTTGTAACCGCAACAGATAACGCCACAGGATGCGTGAGTACTAAATCGACTTTGACCCTGAAAGTATTACCAATACCAACACCAAAAACAAATCCGACAGATTTAGTAAAATGTGATGATGTAAATCCAGGTGATAATCAGGAATTATTCGATTTGACTACTAATGCGATTTACATAAGTAACGGTGACAACAATGTAACTTTACATTATTTCCCAACGTTTGCTGATGCCAATACCAACAATACTGCTGCGGAATATATTCCAGCAAACAGTGTACTTCTGGGTACAGGAAGTGTTTTTATTAGAGTAGAAAACAACACTGCTATTGATTATAACAATCAGCATTGTTACGTTATTGTAGAGCAAAAAATTAAAGTCAATCCGTTGCCAACCGTCAATCAAAACATTAGTGATTATCAAGAATGTGATGATAATACGGATGGATTTACCGTGTTTAATTTGAATAGTAAAATAGACGAAATCCTGGGTAATCCACCAGCACCAGCAACGCCAACGCAACCTGCTTCAGATTATAATGTGAGTTTTTACACCACATTAACAGGAGCTCAAAATGGTGGTAGTACCGATTTTATTGCAACGCCAAGTACGTACACCAATACGTCTAATCCGCAGTTTATATATGTGAGGGTTGAAAACAAAACCACACATTGCATCAATGCAACTGAAAAATTCAAAATATTGGTGAATCCAAAACCTACAGCTACAGCACCAGCAGATTTTACAACTTGTGATACTGATGGTACAAACGATGGTTATTTTGCCTATCCGTTAGGAACTATTGCTATGAATGCTACTATTTTAGGACCATCGCAACTGCCAGCAGATTATACCGTTACCTATTATAATACGCAAGCTAATGCAACTGCAGGAACAAATGCCATAACCGATTTACCAAATTATACAACCTATACGCACGCCATTTGGATTCGGGTGCAAAATAATACCACAGGTTGTTATCGTGTAACCTCGTTTCAAACTACGGTTAATTTATCGCCCGTTCCTGTTATCCAAACGGCAAATGATGTTCATGTAATTTGTGTCGATTTTAATGTGCCTCATGCCGTAGTTCGTGGCTTAACCTTAAATGCTACTAATTATGTTCCAGGAACTTATACCTATCAGTGGTTTGTGGGAACGCCTGGAGTTGCAATAACAGGAGCTACAAGTTCAAGTTATCCAGTAAACACAGCTGATCCTGCTGGAGCAACCCGAACTTATACCGTAGTAATGACTAATGTTATTACCGGTTGTACCAATACTTCGCCTGAATTTGATGTAATCCAATCTGGACAAGCCGTAATTGTGGGTCTTACAGGATATACCATTAATGATGCTTTCTCGGAAAACCAAACCATAACAGTAACCGTTGACGGATATGGTAGTTATGAATACAGCCTAGACGATGGTCCACGACAAAGCAGTCCTGTTTTTGAAAATGTAAACTTGGCCATGGATGCTATTCCAGCTGGAGTGCACACCATAACCGTTTGGGATACTAAAGGTGGTTTTGAGTTTAGCTGTGATCCATTAATAATCAATCCGATAAATACCATTAACTATCCGCACTATTTTACTCCAAACGGAGACGGAATAAATGATACTTGGAATATTGTAGGACTACAAGACCAACTCAACGCAAAAATTTATATATTTGACCGCTACGGTAAACTAATCAAACAAATCTCGCCAGCAGGACAAGGATGGGACGGAACCTACAACGGTCAACTCATGCCTTCAACCGATTACTGGTTTACAGTAGATTATTTAGAACAAACGGTCACTAAACAATTTAAAGCCCATTTTGCAATGAAACGTTAATGATTTAAAGTAAAATGAATTAAATAAAAAAAGGATACACAAGTATCCTTTTTTTATGAAAAGTAATGATATGAAATATAAATAATATTTAATTAAAATTAAAAGTCATTTTTAATTTTCAATTTTAAGAATAAAACTTTCGCTAGGTAAAATTTTTATTGGAATAGTTCCAACTCCATTTTCGACCTTTAACGAATTTTTACTACCAAATAATTGATCTTCTAAAAGATAATTACCATCTTTTAATTTTAAATTAGTGATAACATCTGAAGGGATTTTTAAATTAAAATTACTAGTAGTTACCCATGAAAAATTTGTTATAATAACTAATTTTTCAGAATTTGAATAACGAACGTAAGAATACAATCCAGCATCATAACCAGCGGTATTATTTCGATTAACATTTTGAATTTCATTAAATTTCCCCATTAAAGCGGTACTATTTTTTGTAAAATTCAATAATCGTTTATAAAAATTACGCAAGTTTTTTTCGCCATCAGATAATTGTCCACCATCAAATTTCCCGTCATTCATCCATCGTTGATGTTTTGGAACTCCAATGTAATCAAAAATAGAAGTTCGTGAATGAGTTCCAAAACCTGCATTTTCATTTCCAGCTTCTCCAACTTCTTGACCAAAATAAATCATTGTTGGTGATGTTCCAATGGTCGCCGAATAAACCATTAATGGTTTACCTTTTTCAGGTGTTCCAGCAAATTCTGGACTTGCTAATCGTTGTTCATCATGATTGTCTAAAAAATGCAACATATGATGTTCAATATCTATCATATTTTTTTGAATATCGGTCAATCCATCAGGTGATTTTTTACCCTGTATAATATCTTTTAAATAGTCATAAGTGGCAACTTTGTCATATAAATAATCCATTTTTCCTAGATAAATATAATTTCTGTATTCGGCAGGATTATAGACTTCTGCCATCAAAAAAGAATTCGGGTTCTTAGTTTTTATGGCGCTATTCATATAACTCCAAAACTCGTAGGGAACCATTTCAGCCATGTCATATCTAAAACCATCGACACCTTTTGAAGTCCAATAAAGTGCAATATCTAAAAATTTTTTCCATGAATTTGGAACGTATTTATCTTTCCAAAAAGCATAATGTTCGGCTATCGATTTTTTTTCGAAACCTGTTGGAAGTAAAGGAAAATCTTTAGTTCCATCTGGTTTTATGCCATAGTTTACTTTAACAGTTTCATACCAATCGTTACTATCTGGTTTGGCAAGTCGAGAACCATTTCCAGTCCATTTTGCTGGATTTTCATAAAATTTGCCATCAATTAAACTGTTTTTTTCACCATTTAGGGGTTTGTAATTATCAGATGTTGGAACTTGAAATGATTGATTTGTAATGTAATAGAAATTATTATCTCTTGTATATTCCACGTTTACATTATCATCGGCACCAAAATCTCTAACACCTTTTGGATTAGTTTTACCTTCATATTTTCTGGCAATATGGTTGGGAACAATATCGATTATTACCTTCAATCCGTTTTTATGTGTTCTAGCAATTAAGGCTTCAAATTCTTGCAATCGTGTAGCTGGGTTTACTGCTAAATCTGGATTTACATTATAATAATCTTTAACTGCGTAAGGTGAGCCAGCACGACCTTTTACAACTTCTGGATCGTCATCAGAAATTCCGAATTTTGTATAATCGTTAACCAAAGCGTGATGTGGAACGCCAGTATACCAAATGTAATTTACACCTAAGTTTTTAATCTCTGATAGTGCTTTATCTGTAAAATCATTAAATTTTCCAACTCCATTTTCCTGAATAGTTCCCCAAGGTTTATTAGTAGTATTTTTATTTCCAAATAATCTTGTAAATACTTGATAGACAACAACTTTTTTTTCAGACACAATTTCTTTTTTATGAATTATTTTTTTTTTAATTTGAGCATTGGAACTTAACGACAATCCAATAATTGCAAGCAATAGTATATTTTTCATTTTATTTTCTTTAGTAACAAACAAATATAAAAATTTGTAAATCATTTCAAACATAAAAATATCCTAATAAGGACTTTCGGTAACTGTATTTTTATAAATTTGCTAAAAAATAATATCATTGAAAAAATATAGCTTTCTTACATTCATATTTTTAATTTCTTTTGTAGTTGGATTTGCTCAAAAAACAAGCAAAATAAGTATTGAAAATGCTGATTTTCAAGATGTAAACGAATATGAACTTCCTGGTGCATTTTTGTTAACGGGAAATGTAAGAGCTATTCATGATGGCGTTGTAATGACTTGCAACAAAGCCTATTATTATAAAAATGAAAACTATATTAAGGCATTTGGAAATGTACAAATGGTGCAAGGTGACACACTATTTTTGAATAGCAAATATGCCGAATATAATGGAAATTTAAAACAAGCCTACGCCACAGGAGATGTAATAATGCGTTCGCCAGAATCAACATTAGTTACTGACACTATAAATTTTGATCGGTTAAAACAGGAGGCATATTACAGAAGTTATGGAACAATAACCAATAAAGAAAATACGTTAAAAAGTAAATCTGGGCGTTACTATTTAAATCAGAAAAAATACCAATTTTTAACAGCAGTTGTTTTGACCAATCCCGAATATGTAATTAAATCAAATCACTTAGATTTTTACACTAGTTCAGGACATTCTTATCTTTTTGGACCTTCTACAATTACTAGTAAAGAAAATTATATTTACACCGAAAATGGGTTTTATAATACCAAACAAAATGTAGGACATTTTAAACGAAAATCATACATAAAATATAAAGATCGATTAATAGAAGGTGATAGTTTATACTATGATCGTAAGCGCGAATTTGCATCAGGAACTAACAATGTGAAAATTACTGACTCAATAAATAAGGCAATTATTAGAGGCAATTATGGCGAAGTTTATAAAAATAAGGATTCACTTTTTATAACCAAACATGCAAACATTAGATACCTAATGGAAAAAGATTCTATGTTTATTCACGCCAAAAAAATTATAATAACAGGAAAAACAGGGGAACGAATTGTTAGAGGTTTTAATAATGTTCGATTTTTTAAAACTGATTTAAGTGGTAAATGTGATTCCTTGCATTCCAATCAAAAAATGGCGCTCACAAAACTTATTGGGAAACCTATTCTTTGGAATTTTGAAAATCAGATGACAGGTGATGTAATGCATCTTATTGGTAACAATACAACTCAAAAACTAGATTCTTTAAAAGTTTTAAATAATGCATTTATAGTTTCTAAAGATACTTTAGGAATAGGATATAATCAAGTTAAGGGTCAAAATTTGTATGGTAAATTCAAGTTAAACAAATTGTATGAAGTTGATGTAATAAAAAATACAGAAGTCAATTATTACATGCGAAATGATAAAAATGAACTTATTGGGATTAATAAAAATGTGAGTAGTAAAATTAATATGCAAATTGATGATACCAGTAAAATAGATACAATAACCTTTTTTAATCAAGTAGATGGTGACATTTATCCCGATAAGGATTTGCCTGAAAATGCTCGAAAATTACGAGGATTTATTTGGCGTGGAGACGAAAGGATAAAATCGAAAGAAGAAATTTTTCCGCCAGATGAAGTTGATGCTAACAAGGTAATCCAAGATGCAAAAAATATCGAGATGAAAAAGGATGACATTCCAATGAAAGTTAGAAAAGAAACTTTAAATTATGATCGAAAGAAAAAATAATGTCAGCTCATGATTAATCTTTTTAGGTCGATAGATTAAATTTTATATCATGTTTTCAAAAATTGCAATTGCACCGCTACTTTTTATAATAAAGTTTTACCAACAGGCAATATCTCCTTTCACTCCTTCGAGTTGCAGATTTCAACCAACTTGTTCCACTTACTTTATTGAAGCTCTACAAATTCACGGATTATTTAGAGGTAGTTATCTAGGAATTAAGCGAATTATTAGTTGCAATCCGTGGGGTAAAACAGGTTATGATCCCGTTCCCGAAAAAACTTGTACTCACAAATAATGAAATAGTGTATATAAGTTTAGTTTAAATACTTAAATTTGATGCCAAACAGTCAATCAATTTCTCAATAAAATGATCTGGAATTTTCCCGAAGGAATACACATCGGTCCACTAAATATCCGATTTTATAGTCTCATGTTTGTTATAGCCTTTGGACTGGGTTTTCAAATAATGAAATACATTTTTATTAAAGATAAACAACCTTTGGATAAACTAGATACATTATTTATCTGGGCAGTTTTAGCCACACTTTTAGGTGCGCGATTAGGACAAGTTTTTTTTTACGACTGGGAATATTTTAGAAACAATCCCTGGGAAATTTTATTACCAATTAAACTTCAACCTGAATTTCATTTCACCGGATTTGCTGGTTTAGCTAGTCATGGCGCAGCAATATCTATGATTATTGTAATGTATTTTTATTCTAAAAAAATAATTTTCAAACCTATATTATGGGTTCTGGATCGAGTTGTAATTCCAGTAGCCAGTGGTGCAATATTTGTAAGGATTGGAAATTTTTTCAATTCAGAAATTGTTGGAACAGTTACTCAAAATACCACTTTCGGAATTAAATTTATTAGAGACTTTTTCTCACCACAGGATGCAGTTACTAAAACGGGAATTCAAGATTCTGAACTTGCATATAAAGCTATTGAAAGCAATACAAAATTTGCTAATTTATTGGCTCAAGTTCCTTTAAAACATCCAGCTCAGTTATACGAATCGTTTTGTTACATATTTGTATTTTTTATTCTATTCTTTCTGTATTGGAAAACAAATGCTAAAGAAAAACTGGGTTTGTTATTCGGATTATTTCTAATTTTATTATGGTCTGTTCGTTTTGTTGTCGAATTTGTAAAAGGAAGTCAAGGCGGATTTGAAGAAAGTTTTGGGATTTTTTCAACAGGACAGTGGCTCAGCATACCTTTTATAATAATTGGGTTTTACTTCTTTTTCAAAGCAAAACCAAGAACTTTAAAGTTAATTTAAAAACACCAACTACTTGTAATAGTAGTATCGTGCCCCAATTAAATTTACTTTTTCGGTTTCAATATTGTGTAAATAAAATTCATTTTTTGGTTCTAAAACCGATTTTTTAAGTTCTTTTTTATGCAACGAAATGTAGGTGTCAAAATCTATTTCAATACTTTTACTTAAGGTTTCAAATATTTGAAAATTGGATGCTTTCTTCCAGTTTTCTTGCACAATACCTTCAAAAACCTTTGCTTTTGATCCACTACCATAGGCTATAAATCCAAATTTTTTATTGGTAATGTCATAATCATTTTGGTAATGAAAACTTAAGGTTGATAATAAACCTAAAAAAATAGAACCAGTATACATGTTACCTACTTGACCCGATGCTATTTCTGATGGAAAAATTGTTTTTGTAACAAACTCTAAATACGCATCGCTTTTTGAAATTGATTTTATCTGGTTTACATCGGTTGGGTCTAATTTAATAAATGGATTTTCTTTGGCATAAATTTCTACAAATGTTCTGCGAGCTTGAAAACAGTAGGGTAGATGCATCAATATATTTTCCCAATTTTGATAAATAGCACTTTTTTGATTACTTACTTTTTTGTAATGAAAATAGGCATCTGTTATTCGATTTATATAACATTGATTTGAATATTGTCCATCAAAAACGGGTTGTTCTTTATAAAATGAAATTTCGTTTTCAAGAATTCCAAACCATTCTGGATTATCTGTAGTATTTAAAATTTCATTTTTCGAAATAGATCTTCTGGGTTTAAAAAAATCGAAAACGCCTTGACTTGAAACACCTGTCTCTTTTTCAAAAGCTATTATTCGTGGGTTTGAAGTAATTAATAATGCAATTGCTCCAGCACCTTGAGTATATTCGCCAGAGGACTTTAAATCGTATTTTGCATTATCTGTAGCAACTACTATTGCTTTTTTATCTGGATTTAATCTTATAAAATCTAATGTTGTTTGTAATGCATCAACTGCACCAATGCAAGCGAAAGTAATATCTGTTAAATCACAATTTTTAAAACTACCTGTTCCAAGTTTTTGTTCTAATAGCTGGATTATGTATGACCCAATTGGCTTGGATGAATCTACACCACTTTCAGATCCTACATAAATACGAGCAATTTCATCTGGCTGAAGTTGTTCTTGTTTTATAAGTTTTAAAACGGCATTGCTTGCAAAGGTTACAACATCTTGATGAACATCTGGGAAGCTCATTTTGTGTAATCCCAAACCATTAATGAGCTTATCAGGTTCAATATTTCGATTTAATGCCAATGTTTTTATAGGCAAATGTATTTTTGGTAAATCAAATGAGATGCTGTCAATTCCTACTTTCATCAGTAAAATTCATATTAAGTTTCTTACAAATTTATAGATAGTTTTTACAAAAATGATTTAACAATTTATAAAAATTTAGTTTTGTTATAAGAATTATGAAATTGATAAAATTGCAAGTTTATAATTCAATAATTACGAATTTTGGTCTGTTTTATTTTGAATAGAGGTAGAGATTTCTTTTTTGTATGGAAATCAAATTATAAAAAAAAAAGAGCTACAACTGTAACTCAATTTTTTAAAAATACTAAAATAAATACCTATATTTTTAAGTATAAATAGGAATTCTTTACAATGAAAAACCAGCTTGAGCAAAAGTATTTCCTTGCTTTATATCGCCAGTTGTATATCCTTTTTTGAACCAATACATGCGCTGTTCAGACGAACCATGAGTAAATGATTCCTGATTTACATGACCTTGCATTTTACTTTGAATAGCATCGTCCCCAACTGCATTTGCGGCGCTTAGTGCTTCTTCAATATCGCCAGCTTCAATGTATTGAGAATTATACTTAGCCCAAACACCAGCATAAAAATCGGCTTGAAGTTCCAAACAAACAGAAAGTTTGTTTACTTCAGCTTCACTTTTTCCAGCTTGAAATTGTCTCATTTTATCTGATGTTCCCAGAAGTGTTTGTACATGATGACCTACTTCGTGTGCAATTACATAAGCTGTAGCAAAATCTCCACCTTTTGCTCCAAAACGAGTTTTTAATTCTTTCATGAACTCTAAATCGATATATACCTTTTTGTCTCCTGGACAATAAAAAGGACCTGATGCTGCAGTCGCACTTCCGCAAGCAGTTTCAACATTATCTGAAAATAAAACCATTTTTGGCTCTTCATATTGACCACCCATTTCGGTAAAAATTTTATTCCAAGTGTCTTCGGTATATGCAAAAACTGTTTTAGCAAAATCTCCCGTTTCCTTCTGTTCTGGAGTTAATTCTACAGGTTCGCTAGAGTTTTGGGTAGTTTGTTGCTGATTTTGTTGAATAGTATCAACTAATGGTGCTGCTTGTGGAAAAAATGCTTTTATTAAAAAAAATACAATAGCGATTACACCACCACCTGCGGCAATTTTTCCACCACCAGAACCACGTCTATCTTCTACATTATCACTTTGACGATTTCCTATCCATTTCATAATTTAAGTTTTAAGTTTATGTTTAGTTTTTTATCCATTTCGAAATAAGTTCTTCTAAAATTTCTTTTACAATAGGTTTAGAAGCATAATCGTTCATACCTACTTCAATACACTTCTCTTTTTCCCCAACAACGGTTCCAGCGGTTAAAGCGATTATTGGCGTGTGGATTCCTTTTTTAATTTTTCTAATTTCATGAGTTGCTTCATAGCCATTCATGATAGGCATTTTAATGTCCATTAAAACTAAATCTGGAAACAATACTTTGAATTTTTCAACACCTTCTTTTCCGTTTATGGCTTCAAATATAGTTACATTTGGCAATATTTGTTTTATTAATGTTTTGGCGAGTAACATATTTATTTTGTTATCTTCAATTATTAATATTTTAAAATTTTCTTGTCCATAATCAATACTTTCACGTTTTTTAACAATGATATCAATTTTTTCAGTATCATCATACTCATTCTCATCAGATGTTTTCAGTATGATATTGAAATAAAAATTACTTCCTTTTCCAGGTTCACTTTCTAAATTTAGTTTGCTATTCATTAAAAATAACAACTGATTTGAAATTGAAAGTCCTAAGCCAGTACCACCAAATCTGCGAGTTGTTGAGTTATCACCTTGAGAAAAAGCATCAAATATTTTTTCTTGAAAATCTTTTTTTATACCAATTCCATTATCTTTTACTGAAAAACAAATTTCATTTTCGTTCTCACTTACCGAGTTCAGCGTTGATATAGACAATTTTACGAAGCCATTTTCTGTAAATTTTACAGCATTTCCTAGTAAATTTATCAGTATTTGCTTTAACCTTACAATATCAGTCCAAACATATTTTGGTACATTGGGTTGTATGTCTAAAATTAATTCTAAATTTTTATTATTAGTTTCATATTTTATTAATTCAATGACTTGATTTACTAATTTTTTTAAGTCATATTTTCGAATATCCAATTCTAATTTTCCAGATTCTATTTTAGAAAAATCCAAAATATCATTTATAATTCCCATCAATGAATGTGCTGATTCATTGATGGTGTTCATATAATTTTTTTGAATAAATTCTAACTTTGTATTTTTTAACAAATCTGTAAAGCCAATAATTCCATTTAAAGGAGTTCTGATTTCATGGCTCATATTGGCCAGAAACTCAGATTTTGCCTTGTTAGCTGCTTCTGCATAATTTTTTGCTTTTATGGCATTTTCAGCTTCAACTCTTTTGGTTATGTCTATAAATATCCCAACCACATAATCTATCTGATTATTTTTAATTATAGGTTCGCCAAATTCTTCCACCCAAACTTCATACCCTTTTTTGTGGATAATTCTATATATTAAATGAAATTTTTGCTTTTGAACATTTACAATTTTTTCTGATTCCTCAATAATATGTTTATCATCAGGATGCACTAAATCAACGTAGTACAATTTATTTTCTAAAAATAGTTTTTTGTCATATCCAGTTAATTTTTCTATTTCATCATTTAAATAATTTTTTGACCATTTTTTATCATAATTAGATAAATGTACTGTTCCTGGAATATTATTTGCGAGTAACTTAAAACGTTCTTCGCTCTCTAAAAGTATGCTTTCATTGATATTCCGCTCAATTGCTGCAGACAAATTGTTTGCTAGTGTTCTTAATATATTAATCTCATCATCAGTCCAAATCCTCTCATTTTTGCAATCGTCAAATCCAATAAATCCATAAAAATTATTTTTAACAAAAATGGGAAGTCGAAGCAATGAAATTATTTTTCGATCCTGCAAACTCTTTTTAGCTATTGATTCATCTAATTGATCTACAATAAAACTATATTCTTTATTTTCGTTCAAAATGGATAGTAATTCCTTGAAGTTTTCATTTGGAAAATTTAATAAATCTTTGTTTTGAATTTGACTTGTTAAGCTGTCTAAAACCCATTCGTATGTAAGTTTTACAGTTTGAGTTTCTTCATTTGAAACAAAAAAATGAACTCGATCGACGTTTGTAGCAATTCCAATAATTGATAATATCTCATTACATATTGAATCAATATTTTTAGCTTTTAATAACAAATTTGTAATTTTTGTAGTTGCTGTTAACAAGTCGCTTTTGTAGGCTAATTTTTTTTCAGTATCAATTCGATTTTTAGTTTCGATTGCAACGGCAATGTAATCGGCGATAGAACGAGCGAAATTAATATCTTCATTATCCCATTGTTTTATTTTAGTAGTGGTTTCGATGCACAAAATCCCAGTGAGTTTTCCGTTTAAATAAATAGGTGTGTCCAGTAAAGATTTAATCTTATTTTCTGGAAAATAATCTAAACTAAATTCATTTGTAATGTCACTTTTTAATACGTTACTGGCAACTATTTGCACTTCGTTTTCAATTGCATTAAAATAAATTGGAAAATCTTTTTTTAATAATTTAGCGCCGCTTTCATATGCATCTAAATTTGGATTGTAAAGACTTTTACATTCTATATTTTCGATATTATAATTCCAGTATCCTACACGATTAACATCTATTTTTTTTGATAAAATTTTCAATAAACCATCCAAAAAGGTATTGAAATCGTTCGATTTAAGGCTATCTTTAAGGGTTATTTCTTTTAAAGTATCGTTATAGGTTTTTATCTTTTTCTGTTTTCTTAAACGCTTTAATTCTAACTCTTTTATTAAAGTTATGTCTCTTGCAATTACTGTAAATCCTAAAATTTTCTGTAACGAATTTCGTTTTATAGTAACGTTTTGTGACAACCAAATTGATTTTCCATTTTTATTAACAATTGGAAAAATTAAGGTATGATATTCATTAATAGTATCAGCTGGGTTTTTATAAAATTCGACTACTTTTCGTTTGTAGTCCGCACGAACTAAATTTAAAAAATGATTTCCTTTAAATTCTTCTAATTTATATCCTGTTACAACTTCTGAGTGTTTATTAATAAAGGTGTACTTTCCATACTTATCTAATTCAAAAATAACATCATTTGCATTTTCGATTAAATTTTCAAACTGAGTTTGAATATTCATTTGTACAGTAACATCCTGTCCAATTCCTATTATTAAATCTTCAGAGAATTTTCGATCTTTCCATTGTATAAATTTATACTCACCGTTTTTGCATTTTAATTTTCGGATATGAAATTTATTATCAACATAATTTTCATGATAAACTTCTCCTATAAATTCTTCATCTTCGGTTAGTTTCCAAAACCCAGTCCCATAACCTCTTCTTTGGTATATCCCAATAATTCCGTTATTTGATCACTACAAAAAGAAAGCTCTCCTTTTTTATTAGTAGCAATAGTCAGAATGTTTCCTTTATTTACAATTTCGTTTGCAAATAAAAATTTGTTGCGTGTTTTAACGGAAATTGCCGATATGAAAACAATTATTATCAACAAAATTGATAATATAAACCAGTATTTAAGAATAAAAATCTCGGTTGCGTGTACATAAATCTCCCCAAAAGATGAGGATAAAAAAGGTGTTAAGTAACCACCAAATTCTGATTGCGAGAGTAGGTTAAAATGGAGTAGCATTTTTTTGTCTTAATCAAAATTTAAGCCAAGATACAAAAAAAATGTAATCACTAATTCAAAATTAAATCCAATTCAATAATTGTTTGATATTTTTCAGTTTATTACTGTAAGGTGCATATCGCAACGGTAAATCTAACCACAACCCTTTTTTAACAATAGATTTTTTATGAGAAAAAGCATCAAAACTTAATTTCCCATGATAGGCGCCAATGCCACTATTTCCTACACCTCCAAAAGGCAATCTGCTATTTGAAAAATGAATAATGGTGTCGTTTATGGAACCACCACCAAATGAATATTTTTTCATAATATTTTTAGCCCAATTGGTATTTGTTGAAAACACATACAAGGACAGTGGTTTTTCATATTTAGCAATAATTGATTCTATTTCAGTTTCGTTTTTATAACTGATAATTGGTAATATGGGTCCAAAAATTTCATCTTTCATGACTAAACTGTCCAATTTTGATTCATCTAGAAGAGTAGGAGCTATGTATTTATCATTTTTGTTAGTATCTCCACCAAATAAAATGGTTTCTTTTTCTAGAAGTTCTGTGAGTCGAGACCAATTTTTTTCATTTACAATACGTGGAAAATCGGTTGAAATTTCAGGGTTTTTACCGTAAGCTAACTCGATTTCTAATTTTAAATGAGCCACTAATTCAGTTTTTATTTTGTGATGCACCAATAAATAATCAGGCGCAATACACGTTTGACCAGCATTTAAAAATTTTCCCCAAACAATGCGTTTTGCAGTTAGTTTCACATGGGCATCAAAATTTACAATACATGGATTTTTACCCCCAAGTTCCAAAGTTACTGGCGTTAAAAACGTTGCTGCAGCTTTAGCAACAATTTTTCCAACTGGGACACTGCCTGTAAAAAATATATAATCCCAACGTTGTGCAAGTAGTTTTGTAGACACATCTGTGCCACCTTGAACTACTTCAACATGATTTTTATCAAATACTTCCGAAACTATTTTAGCAATAATTTTTGAAGTATTTACAGTAAGTTCCGATGGTTTTAAAACTATTTGGTTTCCTGCTGCAACTCCTGCAATTAAAGGACAAAGTGCTAGTTGATAGGGATAATTCCAAGGCGCAATAATGAGTACTTTACCATAAGGTTCGCGTAAAATGTAGTCAGAAGAAGGAAAGTTTACTAAAGTGGGAAAAACATGTTCTGGTTTTGCCCAATTTGAAATATTTTTAATTGTGTTTTTTAAATCTGAAACTACATAACTAGTTTCGGTTAAAATTGCTTCAAATTCTGATTTTTTGAAATCTAAATACAGAGCATCAACAATTTCTTGTTGATATTTTGTTACCGTAATCAAAAGTTTTTTTAAAGTATTTTTTCTTAAAGAAACATCGGTTTTAAAATCCATTGTGGGAATATTTATTATAAAAATGAAAATCTATATCCTGTGTAGATATCGCCTTGTTTGGAATCGTTTATTAAAGCGGTTATGATAGAACCTGAACCTAAATAAAACCCGCCAACTCTAAAACCAATTCCCGAAGAAAACCCTGAAATTTGTGTATTATTAAATGGAGCAAAAACTTCAAAAAATCCAGTATCAAATCGTGGTGTAATACTAATTATGTTTTGAGCAGTAATTTGATCATTTGAACTATTATTATTTATTTTCTGTTGAATTAATCCAGAAATAAAAAATTTAGGAATTAGTTTAACATCAGCATATAAATTAAATGTTGTAGGCAATTTCACTTTAAAGTTTTTCTCTTTATTTTGTTCGATTAAGTAACCACTATTAAGCAAAATAGTTTCTATTTGCGGCAAACTATTCACATTTTGAAACTGATTTAAATTTAAACTTTGTGTGCCTTGAATTTGTAATAAATAATTTTTGGAACTGTTATTATCATCCTTAAAAGTCATGGAACCTATGTTTTTAATAGACATTCCAACATTTAATTTATACTTATTGGAATTCTTTTTTGGATTTGATTCTGGTAAATCTTTCCATTGGTAATTAACACCAATATCTCCCGAAAAACCGTTTAAACCACCAAAAACCGATTTTGTATAATCATTAAAATTTGTAAAACTGTTGGTTAATCCGCCGGAGTAAGCAATGTTCAAATTTGCAGTGGTATTTCGCAATTCGGCTTGACCAGTTATACTATTAGTAACTATTGTTCCTTGAAATTTGTCGAGACCTAAATTAGCATACGATCCTGGAAATAGCATTTTTAAAGTAGTCCCAATATTAATTTTGTGTGTAGCATTATTTACAATATTCATTGCACCAGTAAACCCAATTTCGCCCCAAGTAGTTCCATTAACACGCTGATTATAATTATTATTGACAGTAGTTGCCGAACCAAAAATACTATTCGCAGCCGCATTTGTTATAGCATCTCCAAGATGAGTGTCTACATCGACAACATCTAATTTTGCATTTCCTTTTGGGATAATTGCAAATGCAAATTTTTTGTATTTCATTGCAATACTGGGTAAATAAAATTCAGCATCAGCACGCAAATTTACAGGATCTGAACCCGTAAATATTAGTGATTCTAGATTTTTGTTTGAAGTTAAATCGCTAAATCCAATCTTGTTATTAGATACATTTATACTACCACTAAAAACATTGATTTGAAATTTGTGTTTCATGTTAACTAACTCAGCGGGATTTAATGTGGCAGTCATAATTCCAACTTGGCTTGAAGTGTTTAATCCTGAAAAATGTTCTTGCGCAAAAATAGAATTTGATGCTATTAATATAAGGAAAAGTGCTTTTTTCATTGGAGTATTTTTTTAATATTAGTTAAAGTATTTGTAAATATATCTTACGATAATTTTTTTAATTTAGTTTGTTACGGCATTCCAAACGGAGTCTTCTGGCGGTTTTGCAATGATAACTAATGCTTCTTTTGAAACCGGATGAATAAAACTCAATTTTCTAGCATGTAAATGAATGCCTCCATCAGGGTTGCTTCTATCAAAACCATATTTTAAATCGCCTTTTATGGGACAATTAATGGCTTGAAGTTGCGCCCTTATTTGATGATGACGTCCTGTATGAAGGTTAATTTCTAATGTAAAGTATGAATTTAATTCTTTAATTATTTTATATTCTAACGATGCTTTTTTGCTTTCGGGTACTTCTTTTAAGTGTGCTTTTGAAGTATTATTTTTTTCATTTCGCTTTAAAAAATGAATGAGACGATCTTCAGTTTTTGGTGGTTTATTTTTAACAATTGCCCAATAGGTTTTATCAGTTTCTCGCTCGCTAAACATTTTATTTAATCGTTCTAATGCTTTGCTGGTTTTAGCAAAAACAACAATTCCGGTTGTAGGACGATCTAAGCGGTGAACCACACCCAGAAAAACTTCGTTTGGCTTATTATATTTATCTTTTATATATTCTTTCACGATTTCCGACAGCGGTTTATCACCAGTTTTATCACCTTGAACGATATCACCAACACGCTTGTTAATCACTATGATATGATTGTCTTCATGAAGAATTTGAAGATTGTTTTTGTTCGATACGATTTTCTCTCCCAAAATTATCCTTTACTAATTACTAATATTGCTCTGAAGCATTTGGAAAATCTTTACTTTTTACATCGGTAACATAATTTCCTATCGCGGTAGTCATTTGTTCGTATAAATTAAGATATCTTCTTAAAAACCGTGGACTAAATTCGTTATTCATTCCTAGCATATCATGGATGACTAAAACTTGACCATCAACGCCACCACCAGCACCAATCCCAATTACTGGTATCGAAATACTCTCGGCAACTTTTTGGGCTAAATTTGCAGGAATTTTTTCTAAAACCAAGGCAAAGCATCCTAATTTTTCTAACAATTTTGCATCATCCAGAAGTTTTTCTGCCTCTTCATCTTCTTTCGCTCTAACGGTGTAAGTTCCAAATTTATAGATGGATTGTGGTGTTAATCCTAAATGTCCCATAACAGGAATTCCCGCGTTTAATATTTTTTTAATCGAATCTTTAATTTCGCTTCCACCTTCAAGTTTTACAGCATGTCCACCACTTTCTTTCATTATTCTAATGGACGATCGTAATGCTTCTTTTGAGTCTGACTGATAACTCCCAAACGGTAAATCGACTACTACTAAAGCGCGTTCTATGGCTCGTACAACACCCGATGCATGATATATCATTTGATCTAAAGTTATTGGTAAGGTAGTTTCATGTCCAGCCATAACATTACTTGCTGAATCCCCTACCAGAATTACATCAACTCCTGCGGTATCTACAATTTTTGCCATAGTAAAATCGTATGCCGTAAGCATCGAAATTTTTTCGCCATTGGCTTTCATTTCAATCAATGACTTTGTTGTAATCCGCTTATAATCTTTTTTGGCTACCGACATATTTTTGTATTAAGATGTAAAAGTAACAATTCTATTTGTTTTCAAACCAAAAAAAAGAACCCCTTATAAGAAGTTCATTTTTTTATAAAAATATTATTTTAAAAGATATTAAATATGAATTGCTCTATTACCAGTTGCTGCAAGAGCAGCCTCTTTAATTGCCTCTGCAAATGTTGGATGGGCGTGACTCATTCTCGAAATATCTTCGGCAGAGGCTCTAAACTCCATAGCTGTAACAGCTTCTGCAATTAAATCGGCACAACGAGCACCTATCATGTGAATTCCCAATACTTCATCGGTTTTAGCATCGGCAAGAATTTTTACAAATCCATCGGTATCACCACCAGCACGTGCTCTTCCTAATGCTTTAAACGGGAAACTTCCTGCTTTATACTCAATCCCTGCTGCCGTAAGTTGTTCCTCAGTTTTTCCAACTGCAGCAACTTCGGGCCAAGTGTACACTACACCAGGAATCAAATTATAATCTATGTGTGGTTTTTGTCCAGCAATAATTTCGGCTACCATAACGCCTTCTTCCTCGGCTTTGTGGGCTAACATGGCACCACGAACAACATCGCCAATGGCATAAATGTTTGGAACATTAGTTTGCAAATGATCATTTACTTCAATCATGCCTCTATCAGTAATTTTTACACCTGCTTTTTCAGCTTCTAATCCAGTTGTAAAAGGCTTTCTTCCAACCGATACTAAGGCATAATCACCATCTAAAGTTATCGTTTCACCTTTGCTATTTTCGGCTTGAACTTGCACGACATCGCCTTTGCGCTCTACCGATTTTACTTTGTGTGAAACATAAAACTTCATTCCTTGTTTCTTTAAAACCTTGGTCAATTCTTTACT
>JACMPO010000085.1 GCA_014377455.1 Flavobacterium sp. | reverse complement strand
CCAAATGGCCTGAATATTCGCTTCGGTTCCACCAGGAGCAATATAACCGTCAAAGGAATTTGGTTCAGCTTTAAAAACATCAACGGCAAGCACATTCAAAACTTCCCGTTCTATTTCCTGTGTTCCTCTAAAAGCTTTTTCGGAAGTGCCAAAAGTATGGCAGCCAATATGATTGGGATTGGCAACATAGGTTTGTAAAATGGGCGCATCTTTTAGAAATTGAGCTTCTTCATTGAATACTTTTCCATCTAACTTGGATGCAGGATACCCCAAAGAGGCATCATGAGAGAAATTCACATTCTCGCCTAATGCTTTTTGAATGCGAATTTGCCTTTCTGTTGGGGTGATTTTTTTCCAGAATTGCATGATTACTTTTTTTACCAAAGCTACATGCTAAAAAAATCAGAAAATATGATAAATGTTAGCTTTTGGTTTTAAAAAACAGAAATTTTATAAGCGTAATTTTGATAGTGTGGATTCATTAAATTGCTCAAAGTCATAGATATTTGCGCAGCCTTAATGAGAAAATTATTTATAGGGAAACTTTGCGGAGTGGGGGAAGCAAGTCCAACGAAACTCTATCTATTGTAAGGCATTTTATTTATTGTCTAAATAATTTTGTCCTTCTTTAGTGATATAATTTACGCCATTTATATTATATTCAATTACCAATTTAACTTTCGTTTTTATTATTTTTATTTGTCCGTTTTCATCAATTTTTCTATTTTGTGTAATTAATGCATTGACTATTACTTTATTGTTAAGCATCATTTCGCCATGTTGAACCATAGATTTAAATGAATTATCTTGCATTTCAAAAGATATGATTTCTTTATTAAAAAAACCTTTCCATAAAAAGTTACCAGATTTTAGAACTGGAGAGATTAGGTCAATTTTAGCTTCTTGCATTTCACTTTCTGGTAATTCATCTGATGATAGCACGAAATTATGAAAATCACCTCTAAAGACTTCACGATCATTTCCTATTGGTACATCGTCAAGAAATCTTTGGCTGGAAAATTTATTAATTCTTTTATATGAAGAAATTTTTTTATAAAAATTTGATCTTCGCCATATTATTTTGTAGTTTAGTGACAATAAGTCAACAATTTTAATGATTAATTTTTCATCAATATCAACTTCATTTAGGGATTTTAAATGAAGTTCTTTTAATTCATTTCTTTTTAACTCGTTTTCTAACTCTAAATTTTCAATTTGCAATTGAGTTAATTTTTTATTCTCTACGGGCTTTCGAGATAAAATTATAGCTATTGCACTTACAATAATTGTAACTTGATTTGGATTTTCTCCTATGAACTTCCAAAACTCAATGAATCCACCTTCTTTAGGTGGTTCACTTTGAACAAGTAATTTAAGTTCTAACGTCTTTGCAACATCATGAAAAATATTTAAAAGTTCTTTTTCACATTCATTTCTAACGACTGCATCAAAACCATGTGAATTATCAGAAAAATAATAATGAAGTTGAATTTTATTTGACTTTTGGATATTCATTATTGACTAGATTAATTTAAACAGTTTTGTAAATATAAGATTACTTTTGGTTAATACCGCAAAAAAGTATCGCCTGATTTTATTCCCATTGCTAATTCTTCCAGATTGGTGTTTTCGAGCATGAAAGCCAATTCATTTCTGATAGCCTTGAATTTATCGTGAACCGGACAAGGATGAT
>JACMPO010000008.1 GCA_014377455.1 Flavobacterium sp. | reverse complement strand
CCTATGTTGGCATCGCAACTACCCTATGTTGGCATAACGAGTAGCCTAGGTTGGCATGGCAAATACCCTATGTTGGCATAGCGTATATTCAATTTTAAATGACAAACAAGTAATAATTAATTTTAAATCAGGCACTATGAAACAGTAATTACCCCTTTGTAGTTAAAGGAGTTTTAGTATCAATTAAATACATGTATCAAATGAAAAAGTATTTTAGTACCGTAGAGGATTTGATTAAAAGCAGACGCGCAGGAATTGTAAAAAATAGCGCATTATGGGCAAACATGCCTGTTACCGCAGCTATTTTAGACCAAGATGTTGCCGACATCGAACTAATCAATACTCAAATTGAGGAAACCGAGCACCAGTTGTCGCAACTTATTGCTCAGGGAAAAAAAGTTGTGATGGCAAAAGAGCAACGTGTTTTGCAAATTGACAAATTAGCAAGTGGTTTGCACAGCGACGATTTGCCAAAGTTGTCTGATTATGGTATTGCTCCTAAAAAAACGGGGGCAACATCAAAGCCAAAACCTGAAAAGGGTGTAGTAAAAAGCATCAAAGACGATACTGACGGTGTGGGCTTTATTATTGAGCGTGATGTAGTGGCAAATGCTACTACCTATGAATGGCAAAAAGCCGAAGGCGATGACCCTGCAATAACAAATATTGATGAAGGAAAAATGAACCATTTTAAAATTACCAACAAAAAAGTATTTGTAGATGATGAAGTAAAAAAGGGAACCCGCTATTTTTATCGTTTTAGAGGGGTAAACTCATCGGGTAACGGTGCTTGGAGCGAGCCAGTGAGTAGAGTACAATAGTTTAGGAATTCTAAATTTTAAATCTCAATAGCTAGTAGTTATTGAGATTTTTTATGCGCCATCATCATCACAAAAAAACCCGATTATCACTAATCGGGTTTGCTTTTAAATTTTTATAGATTATGCTTCAAACGGAATAATAGAAACAAATGACTTATCGTTTGCTTTCTTTTGAAACTTCACAACACCGTCAACTCTTGCATGTAAAGTATGATCTTTACCCATGTAAACGTTTTCGCCTGGATTGTGATTAGAACCTCTTTGTCTTACAATGATATTTCCAGCAATTGCAGCTTGACCACCATAAATTTTAACGCCTAAACGTTTTGAATGTGATTCTCTACCATTTTTGGAACTACCGACACCTTTCTTGTGAGCCATGATGTTTAAGTTTTATAAGTTAATAATAAAATTAAACTGCTTTACCGCCGTTTAATTCATCTTGTAATTTTTTTAATTCGTCCATTTTACCATCTGCTGCAAGTTGTGCTTGTTGCGCCCATGTTGTTGGATCTAAATGTTGAATCTTAGAAGTCGATGCATCTAATATTATATTAACTTCCTCAACAGTGGCACCAGCTAATTTTACAAATGTATCAATACCTGCAAGTACCAAAGCTTCTGCTGCTTTCGGTCCAATACCTTCGATAAATGCTAAATCATCTACTTTTTTAGGAGCTTTTGGAGCCTTAGGAGCTTTTTCTTCAACTGCTTCTACAAGTTTTTCTGCTTTTGGAGCTTTTTCTGCTTTTGTAGCTTCTTCTTTTTCTGCTTTTGGAGCTTCTTCTTTTTTAGCCGCTGGAGTTGCTTTTTTAACACCTGTTGCGCTAATTCCTTCAATAAGAATTTGCGTTAAATACTGGCGGTGACCATTTCTTTTTTTGTAACCTTTTCTTCTTTTCTTTTTGAAGATAATTACTTTATCACCTTTTAAGTGTTGTAACACTTTGGCTTCTACTGAAGCACCTTCTATAGCTGGGGCGCCTAAAGTGATTACTCCACTGTCGTCTAGTAGAAGAACTTTGTCAAAAGATACTTTTGAACCTTCTTCATTTGTCAAACGGTGAACATAAACCTTCAAGTCTTTGCTTACTTTAAATTGATGCCCTGCTATCTCTACGATTGCATACATAACAAATTGTTTTATTAAATTTAAGTTTGCAAATATATAACTATTTTCAATACACACAACGCATTACTAAAAAAGTTTTTTTGTATAAATCAAGGCTTTAGAATTCAATAACAGCAAGTAGGACTACAAAATAATTAGATAATAATTACTATTTTTGTGTAACATTATTAAAATATAAACCACTAATAATGCCATCAACTAAAATTTATAGTTTTATATGAAAAAATCATTAATCGCTTTAAGTACTTTGCTTATGCTAGGAGGAACAGCTTCTGCCCAAAAGGTAGCTTTTGAAGAATACAATTTAGACAACGGTTTGCATGTTATTTTGCATAACGATCCGTCGGCACCAGTAGTCATTACATCTGTAATGTATCACGTAGGGGCAAAAGATGAAAACCCAACCCGAACAGGTTTTGCTCACTTTTTTGAACATCTTTTGTTTGAAGGTACTGACAATATTAAACGTGGCGAATGGTTTAAAATTGTGACTTCAAATGGTGGAACTAACAATGCCAATACTACCGAAGATAGAACGTATTACTATGAAGTGTTCCCATCTAATAATTTAGAATTAGGATTATGGATGGAATCCGAACGAATGATGCATCCTGTAATTAATCAAATAGGGGTTGATACCCAAAACGAAGTGGTTAAAGAAGAAAAACGATTGCGTTATGACAATTCTCCGTACGGTCAGTTAATTCCAGAAGTAAAGAAAAATATGTTTTCAAAACATCCTTACAGATGGACAACTATTGGCTCGATGGATCATTTAGATGCCGCTAAACTAGAGGAATTTCAGGCTTTTAATAAAAAGTTTTACATTCCTAATAATGCGGTTTTGATTGTTGCAGGAGACATTAGCAATCCGACTCAAACTAAAGAGTGGATTCAAAAATATTTTGGTCCAATAGCAAAAGGAGCCCCTATTGAAAGAAAAACTTTTATAGAAGATCCTATTGTAGTAGCACGAACTGCAAGATTTGAAGATGCTAACATTCAAAAACCAATGGTCGTTGCGGCTTACAGAACTCCATCAATGAAAACCCGCGATGCCAGAGTCTTAGACTTAATATCGACTATTTTAAGCGAGGGAAAAAGTTCTCGTTTATACAAAAAAGTAGTTGACGAAAAGAAAATGGCTTTGCAAATTGCTGCATTTAGTTACAATCAAGAAGATTATGGAACGTACATACTCTATGCAATTCCTCAGGGCGAAACAACCTCGGCACAAATCGTGAAGGAAATAGACGAAGAGATTGTAAAACTTCAAACCGAATTATTATCTGATAAAGATTTACAAAAACTTAAAAATATTTACGATAATAATTTTGTAAACAGTAACTCAAGCGTGGAAGGTATTGCAGACAATTTAGCAACTTACTATCTATTATATGGAGATGTAAACTTAATTAATACCGAAGTAGAAATGTATCGCTCTATTACAAAAGAAGAAATAAGAGATGTGGCAAAAAAATATCTTAATCCAAACCAACGATTAATTTTAGACTACGTTCCTGCCAAAGACAAAGCAGATTTGAACGAAAGTGAAAAGGCTACTCAAAACAAATAATATTTTAAAATGAAAAAAATAGCAATTATAGCATCAAGCTTACTTTTAACAGTAATTATGCAAGCACAAGATAGATCGCAACCAAAACCTGGTCCAGCACCAAAAATAAATATTAACAAACCAGAAACTTTTTCCCTTCCAAACGGTTTAAAAGTTTTAGTGGTAGAAAATCATAAACTCCCTAGAGTTTCCTTCAATTTAACTATAGATAATGCCCCTTTTGCAGAAGGAACAAAAAAAGGAGTTGACGAACTTACATCATCTTTAATTGGAAATGGTTCTCAAAAAATTTCTAAAAATGCGTTTAATGAAGAAGTTGATTTTCTGGGAGCAGATATTAATTTTTCATCATCAGGAGCTTCGGCTTCTGGACTTTCAAAATACTCCAAAAGAATTTTAGAACTTCTTGCCGAAGGTGCCTTATCGCCAAACTTTACTCAAGAAGAATTTGATAAAGAAAAAGAAAAACTGCTTGAAAATATCAAGACACAAGAGAAAAATGTAACCGCAGTTGCTGGTAGAGTTGAAAATGTATTAGCTTATGGAAAAAACCATCCCTCGGGTGAATTTTTAACAGAAACTACCATTAATAATGTTTCCCTTGCCGATGTTAAAGCAAATTACAATTCGTTTTTTGTGCCAGAACATGCTTACTTAGTGATTATTGGCGACATCAAATTAAAAGAAACTAGAAAAGAGGTAGAACGTCTTTTTAAATCGTGGGTGAAAGCTACTGCTCCAAGATTATCTTATTCAGATCCAAGTAATGTGCAGTTTACACAAATTAATTTTGTGGATATGCCAAACGCAGTTCAATCGGAAATATCATTAATAAACACTGTGAATTTAAAACTTTCTGATCCTGATTTCTTCCCAGTAATATTAGCTAATCAGGTTTTAGGTGGCGATTTTAACAGTTATTTAAATATGAATTTACGTGAAAAACATGGCTGGACGTATGGTGCTCGATCAGGAATTGGTGCTAATAAATTCATGGCAAGCAAATTCAAAGCAAACTCCCAAGTACGAAATTCAGTTACCGATAGTGCCGTGGTTGAATTTATAAAAGAAATAAAACGAATTAGAACCGAAAAAGTTGCTCTCGAAGATTTGAATAATGTAAAAGCAGGATATGTAGGTCGATTTGTGATGCAAGTAGAAAAACCAGCCACAATAGCTCGATATGCATTAAACATAGAAACGGAAGGTTTGCCTTCAGATTTTTATGAGAATTATATTAAAAACATCAATGCCGTTACGCCAGAAGATATTCTTAGAGTTGCAAACAAATATATTTTAGCTGATAACTTAAGAATATTGGTAGTAGGTAAAGGATCTGACGTGATTCCAGGATTAGAAAAATTAAAAATTCCGATTTATTATTTTGACAAATTTGGTGCGCCAACCGACAAGCCCAAAATGAAAAAACCAACACCTGCAGGAGTTACAGTAGCATCGGTAATGAGCAACTATATCAAAGCTATTGGAGGAGAAAAAGCGGTTGCTGGCGTAAAAACATTATTTTCTACTGGTTCTGCAACTATTGCACAAGCTCCAGCTCCATTAACCTTAATCTCAAAGAGAGATAATAAAGGAAATGTTTTAAGCAGTGTTTCGATGGAAGGAATGGGCGAATTATCAAAACAAGTTTTAAATGATAAAGGAGGATATGCCACAAGCCAAGGAACTAAAAAGGATTTTACTGCTGAGGAACTTGCTGAAAAAAGAGCAGTTGCAAGCACCTTTGAAGAACTTTTACTAGCTAAAAAAACTGATGTAACTTTAGATGGTATTGAACCATTTAACGGAAATGACGCTTATGTAATTAAAAACGGGAAGACTACGTTATACTATGATGTAACTACAGGTCTAAAACTTGGTGACTCAAAACTTATAGAGCGTGGTGATAAAAAGATTACGGTTACCACAACCTATAATGATTATAAAGACGTGAAAGGTGTAAAAGTACCTTTTGAAATCATCTTAAATCAAGGGATGGAATTAGCTTTTAAAATAAGTGATGTAAAAATTAATGAAGGAGTTCTGGATGCTGATTTTCAATAGTTAGAAAACCTCATCGTTTTATAAAAAAGACCGTTTCATTAATTTGAAACGGTCTTTTGGTTTTATTTTAACTCATGTGTTAGCTAAATACTAAACTTGAATTTCATGTTCAAATTTTTTGCAATAAAGTAAAGTCTTCTATTTTTTTCCTTGGCAAGCAATGTTATAATTTAAATTTAATAATTTGTAATTAAACAACTCCTTTACCAACATTGTATCTAGAATAATCAGATTAAATGAAATCAAAATTTATATATTGAATCAATTTTTATTCTTGCTATTAGAACTAGAATTTAATAACAATGAAAAATTTGATCGTAAAAGTTATAAACTTTAATTAACATTTATAAATTTTTAAACAATCGCAATCGTTTTTTATAATCGCAACACTTTAAAATTTGCCACTTTCTCGCCTTCAAATTTAAGTTTAAAGAAGTAAGTTCCTGTGGCAAAATCAGAAATGTCTACTGTTGAAATCAATTCTTTGGTTGTGTTTTCATATAAAAGTTGACCTGCAACATTATAAACAGAGACTTTTTCGAGTGGCGTTTTAGAATTGATTGTTAATTTTCCGTTACTTGGGTTTGGATAATAGCTAAAATCGATGTAACCGTTTTGATTGTTCACACTTAAGTTTGGTGTACACGAAATGTTTGCTATAAAACCGGAACTCACTACGCCTTGATCTGAATAAAAAGTTACAGTTAATGAACCGTCAGGCGCAGACGATGTAAAAGTTCCTGGATTATTATTTCCTGTAAATCCTGGACTCACGCTAAGCTGTGGTGCAGCAACAGAATTCCCATCGTAAATATTTAAATAATCATAATCCAACTCTAACGAGAAATCGGTGAAACTTAAAACTATAGCATTACTAGGAATATTAGGAATTATAGTTCTAACGAAAGTTTCCATGTTGGTATAATCGGCAAATGGTCCGCCAGAATCTGAAAATTGCAAACCGTTACAATAAGGCGCAGCAGTTATAAATTCTAAATTTCTGTTAGACGATGTTAAACCTGAAGTACAGCTTGGTCGAACTTGAGCAACATAATACGTGTCAGCATTTAATCCGGAAACGGTGTAACTATTAGTCGAAACTGGAATCCAAGCGCCACCGGTGCCTCCAAAAGGATAAACCCTAACTTCCCACGAAGTGAAATTGCCCGATTCGACCCAATTTACAGAAGCTGTGTTTTGAGTTACATTAGATATTGATACTGATGAAACTGTGTTGATACAAGTGTTAATGCAATCTGAACTCAAACAGGTTCCATTACTAATTGCTGACAAAATTGCATTTTTGGGTTGCGGACCAAAACCATTACTGAGTTTTATTCCAACATTATTTACTAAATGACAATAACTCATTATCGTCCCTTTAGTAGTGCTCGAAGGGATTGTTAAAGGATTTGTTCTGCAAGAATATCCTTCAGCCGATGAACCTTGAGCCGATGAAGCACAATTATCGATTGCTGTATTATTCCCATTCCAAACGCAAGCGTGTGTATGACGCGACCCAAGTAAATGACCAAGTTCGTGCGTAATCACTTCTATAGTCCATGAATAAGTTGGCACAGTAGCATAACTATAATTAATATCGCCGTAGCAAAAATTATTTTGAGTACAAAGACCATTAATTCCTACTGCTAATCCTCCAAGTCCACCACTATCAATACCAATTAACATTCCCACATCGCCATTAAAAACGGGTCTTACTTGATTAAATTTATACAAATAATCTGCAGATGATGTTCCAACACCTTCATAAGGATCTTGATCTGTCCAGATATAAAATGATTTCAAGGCAACTGTTATCGCATCATTATTATATAACGTTTGTACATTGTTAAAAACCGAGGTCATCCAGTTCGAAGTATCTGTGGTGTTGCTTCCATTTGCATTGAATAAATCAAAATCGATTTCAAAATACATCGAGACACATTTTGCACTTAAAGCACTCTTATTATTTGATTTTTCAGTTGCAATTTGCATTGGCACTTCGTCATCTTTGGTCTCACATTGAAATGCACTTGCTACTTTTAAATTTTCATCAGCATAAATAATATAATCAGAAATGTTGCTTTTTTTTGTTAATTTTCCTACAACTAAATTGGATAATTCATCGTTTGAAATTATTCCGTTACACTCATTTTTGAAAAAATTAAAACTAGCTACCGATGTGTAATCGCCTTTTACAATACCTCGATAATAAACACCTTTTTCATAAGTAATATTTGTTTTCTTATTAGTAATAATCTGAAAATCAGTCGCAAAAAGTTCTACTTTGTACAAATCGACAATGACATTTTTACCATTATATGGAATAATAACTTCTATATTTTGATACTTATTAGAAACAATATCATTTACAGCTTGCAAATTTATTGTGGCTAAAGTAGCATTAGAAACTACTCTGTTTATTGAGGAATCATTGGAGTTTGATAAACCATTCAATACAGTGAATGACTTGAAATTAGTTCGGTTTTTTTCTAAATCCTGAATATTTTTAGCAATTTGATTTTGTGCAACCAACAAGGCGAAACTAAACAATAAGGCGATTGTTAGAATTTTTTTCATACTATTTGAGTAATTTTAATCGTAAAGTTAATAAAAATGAATTTGATTTGCTAAAAAATTATATTTTGGGAAATATAAACTTGTTAAAACAACTAGAAATAATAAAAAGCATCAATCAAATGTTCAATATTAAATTCCTTGCTTGCTTTACTAACGGCAATTATGTCAAAACGGATTTCAAAATCTAAATTATTTTGGATAACATACTCATTTACAGCTTTAACTAATAATTTAATTTTACTTGGTTTTACGAAATCTTGAGGCAAACCAAAATCTGTTGTAGATCGAGTTTTAACTTCTACAACTACCAATACATTTTCTTTTTTGGCGATAATATCCAACTCTGCTTTTTGAAAAACCCAATTGGTTTCTAGGATTTCGTATCCATTTTTTTGCAGATATTCCACAGCCAATGCTTCACCGAGTTTCCCTAAATCATTATGATCAGCCATTTTTAATATTATTAAAAGCAGAAAAATGTAATTGATTTTGACAACTTATTTCATTCTGTTTTCAAAATCTAGTTTATATTAAAAATACAAAATTTGTTCTTAAACAGAGCGTTTGTTTTAGAATATTACAATATGAAAACTGAAAGAAAAATTTAAATTGATAAAAGAAATTAATATTTGATTATAGTTCATATAAACAAAATTCATTTAAAGGTTTACACATCTTATATGTTGAAATTCATTCCACAAAAACTTACGCAAACCCAAATGATATTACTTCGTGAAATTAATATTCTTTCCGAACTAACATTATAAAATCATCTTCAAGATTGCGATATCCTTGATCGTAAATAAAATAGTAAGTGTTTCCGGTACTTGTATTTAAAATATTTGTAAAAAACTCAAAGTCAAAACCTTTGCTTAGCAATTTAGTTCTTGTAATTTTCGCTTTCCCTTCTGGATTTGATTCTTCCAAAACACGATAATTTTTACGCAATTTGTTATTCACATTGCGCATATAATTATTGCTGTCTTTGTTTATCTTGTTGTTGTAGCTATTGCGACAACCATCGCTACAAAACTTTTTGTCCTCGCGACCTACAATTTTTTCGTTACATTCTAAGCAGGTTTTGTTCATAAGTAAATTTTTATTTATCTGAATTTTTCAGCTTTTCCTTTTTTTTCATGTAATCAATTTTAGATTTTGCTCGCTTTTTTTCGATGTTATTGTAATACCAGTTTTTTTGATAAGCGGCATTTCTGGCTTTTATTTCTTCTGGTGTCATTTTTTTTTCCATTTCTACTTTTATTTTATATTCTTTTATTTAAACAAATACTTTTTTCAATTAAAGTTTCAATCTTAATTTTTAATTTATTGTAGCTTTTTCAGCTCATACAAATCTTTTCGTCTGTCTTTCATGGTTCGTACACTGCCATGTTGATGCAATTCTTTTAGCATATCGATATCAACATCTACAATTAATGTCATTTCGGTATTTGGTGTGGCTTCGGCTTTTATTCCGTTACTAGGAAATGCAAAATCCGAAGGTGTAAAAACAGCTGCTTGGGCATACTGAATGTCCATATTATTTACTTTTGGCAAATTTCCAACGCAACCAGTAATGGCAACATAACATTCGTTTTCAATAGCTCTAGCTTGAGCGCAATGTCTCACTCTTGTATAAGCATTTTGAGTATCTGTTAAAAATGGAACGAATAGAATATTCATGCCTTCATCAGCCATGAGTCTTGATAATTCAGGAAATTCAACATCATAACAAATTACAATTCCAATTTTCCCACAATCGGTATCAAAGGTTTGAATGGTATCGCCACCTGTAATTCCCCAATAAAAAACTTCGTTGGGCGTGATGTGAATTTTGCGATACATTTCGTTCGTTCCATCGCGTTTACATAGAAAACCCACATTATATACATGATCATTTTCAATCATTGGCATGCTTCCTGTGATGATATTAATATTATATGAAATAGCAAATTCTTGAAATTTTAATTTTACAGCATCCGTATGCTTTGCTAGTTCTTTTATGGCTTCAGCTTCCGATAAATGATTGTAATCTGCCATCAGTGGTGCTGTGAAAAGTTCAGGAAAAAGCGCAAAATCACTTCCATAACCCGAAACGGTATCGATAAAAAATTCAGCTTGCTCAAACAAGGCTTCTAAATTACTTAACGAACGCATTTGCCACTGAATTAATCCCAATCGAACTACGCTTTTTTGAGTATTTATGAGCTTTGGACTGTCGTCGTAATACACATTATTCCATTCCAATAAAACTGCATATTCTTGCGATTCTACATCGCCTTCTAGGTAATTTTTTAAAATTCTAACTTCGTGAAAGTTGTTACTCAATTGAAAGGACAAAACTGGATCGTAAATTTCTTTTTTCTTTACTTTTTCAATGTAAGCTCTAGGTGTAATTTCGTCTTTATATTTTCCGTAATGTGGAATTCTACCTGCAAAAATTATCGATTTTAAATTCAATTGATCGCATAATTCTTTTCTTGCATCATATAACCGACGACCTAATCGAAGTCCACGATACTTTGGATTAATAAAAACATCGATGCCATAAATTACTTCGCCATCGGGATTATGAGTTGAAAAAGTATAATTACCTGTTATGTCTTTATACTTTTTAGTTTGAAAAGCAAAATCTTCGGTAACTAATATTGATAAAGCGGAACCAACCACAATTCCGTCCACCACAATTACCAATTGTCCTTCTGGAAATATTTCTAGTAAATAGTGTAATTGTTGCTCTTTCCATAATGATTGCGCCATTTCTGGATATGATTCCACCATCGATTTTATAAGTTTTTTATAATCTTCTATTTGTAAATTTCGTAATTCTAACGACTGAATTGCTTTGGACATCTTGTATTGAATTTTAGCAAATGTAGCAAATAAATTTCCGTTTACAAACGATTACAAACATTTACAACCGAAATTAAGCGGTTATGTACCGAATAAAGTTTGGTGCTCGTTCCAACTTTGCATCGTCGAAATGAAACAACTGCTATTTCAAATTTAACTGCGACTTTCAATAAGACAAAACACATACACACAAAAAAATCATTATTAACAAAATCTGAAATAAAATCAGATTAAAATTTAAAAGCCATGAACACATTAAGAAACAGAGTACAATTAATTGGATTTGTAGGTCAAGAACCAGAAATTAAGAACCTAGACGGCGGAAAAAAACTAGCCAACTTATCTGTAGCAACAAGCGAAGTATATTACAAAGAAAACGGAGACAAAGTTGAAAATACCGAGTGGCATCGAATTACTGCTTGGGGAAAAACTGCCGAAATTATCGAAAAGTATGTCGTAAAAGGTAAAGAAGTTGCCATAGATGGTAAACTTACCCATAGAAGTTACGACGACAAAGAAGGAATTAAACGATACGTAACCGAAGTAGTTGCTAACGAAATTTTATTGATTGGAAAATAGAATTAAAAAGTAGGATTAAAAGCGACGAAAAAATATTTGTCGCTTTTTTTGTTTTAAAAATAAGTTGTCAACACGAAAACGTTATCGGATGAGGATTTTGTAACCTGTAAATAATTTTCGTTACATTTATACAATAAATTCTACAAAAATTTGAAAAAACACCTTAACATAGTTTTTAAAATTTTATTTTTATTATCAAGTGCAAATTGTTGTTCGCAAGTTGGTATAAACACTGTAACGCCTTTAAGCACTTTAGATATTAATGGAAATTTGTCAGTAAAAGTTGTTAGCCTTTCCGGAAATGGGTCTGGAAATAGCGGTACGGCTGTTTTAATTTCAGATGGCATTTATATATCCTTAATACCAGCGGTATCAGACGATAAATTTCAACTACCAAATCCTTCAACAGTTTCTGGAAGAATGTACATTATTCGCAACATTCAAAACTCAATTACAGCTCAATTAACAACTCCTTCTGGATTATTATTTCCTAAAAATTCAACAGTAGGCACAAGTCAGATATACATGTATGAGGGAAATTTGAGAACTGTAACCGTTTTTAGTGACGGCTCAAACTGGACTTACATTAACTAAAATATAGATGTAGCAACGCGATAGGTATTTGTATGCGCCTCAATTATAGTTTTAATTTCTGGCGAATATCCACCACCCATACTTACTTGAATAGGAATTTGAAGCTTTTTTGCAATTTCCAAAACCATTTCATCTCTTTTTTTGCATCCTTCCAACGTGCAGGATAATTTTCCTAATTTATCTGTTTCTAAAATATCAACACCCGCTAAATAAAAAATAAAATCGGGCTTTTCAGCGTTTATCAAATTAGGCAATACATCAAACAATATAGATAAATAAGTGCTGTCGATTGTGAAATCTGGCAAGGGAATATCTAAATCAGACCATTCTTTTTTAAATGGATAGTTGGATTTTCCATGCATAGAAAAAGTAAAAACTTTATTATTATTCCGAAAAATTTCCGCTGTGCCATTGCCTTGATGAACATCTAAATCTACAATTAAAATTTTTGTTGCAAGTTTGTTATCTAAAAGAAATTGAGCCGCTATTGCCTGATCGTTTAACATGCAAAATGCCTCGCCACGATTGGAAAAAGCATGATGAGTTCCTCCTGCAATATTAAATGATAAACTAGTAGTAAATGCTTTTTTACAACCTTCTATAGTTCCATTTGCTATTCGTAATTCACGCTCAATCAATTCTTTTGAAAGTGGAAACCCAATTTTTCGGGCATCTTTTGGATCTAAAGAAAGTGATAATAATTGATTTACATAATCCAAATCATGAACTGCTAAAACAGAATTTAAATCACAAATTTCAGGTTCGAAAAAATCATTAGCCGTAGCAATTCCTTCTAATAAAAGTTGCTGTGGCAATAACTCATACTTTAACATTGGAAAACGATGACCTGCAGGCAAAGGATGTTTATAAATGGGGTGAAAAGCTATTGGAAACATCAAAATAAAGTTGCCTAAAATTATGAAATAATATAAGAATGACTGAGAGAAAATAAAGTGTTAGTATTCAAAAACTAGTGAAATTTTATAGTTTTTGAAATCCAAGTTTTTCGCGAACTCGATTTAAAACTTCGTTAGCAATTAAATGTGCTTTTGATGCTCCAATTTTTAACAATGCATCGACTTCATCAGTATTATTTATGTAGTAATTGTACTTTTCACGTTCTGTTTTAAATCGTGTACAAACAAGCTCAAAAAGTGCCTGTTTCGCGTGACCGTAGCCGTAATTTCCACCTAAATAATTTTGTTTCATCGCTTTGATTTCAGCCTCGGAAGCAATCAATTTATAAATACCAAAAATCTTGCAAGTATCGGGATTTTTAGGTTCTTCGAGTGGTGTGCTATCACTTTCTATAGCCATTATTTGTTTACGTAACGACTTGTCGTCAAGAAAAATATCAATTATATTTCCTCTGGATTTACTCATTTTAAAGCCATCAGTTCCTGGAACATACATGGTTTCCTCTTGAACTTTTCCTGTAGGAATTACAAAAGTTTCTCCCATTTGATGATTAAATCGGCTTGCAACATCTCGAGTAATTTCTATGTGTTGCATTTGGTCTTTTCCTACAGGAACAAAATTTGCATCGTATAATAAAATATCAGCAGCCATTAACATTGGATAAGAAAATAATCCCGCATTTACATCTTCTAAACGGTCTGATTTATCTTTAAAAGAATGGGCTAATGTTAGTCGTTGAAATGGAAAAAAACAGCTCAAATACCAAGATAATTCTGCAGTTTGTGGCACATCGCTTTGACGATAAAAAGTTACTTTATTAATATCTAATCCACAAGCTAACCAAGCAGATGCGGTACTGTAAGTATTTTTTCTTAGTGAAGAACCTTCTTTTATTTGAGTAATCGAGTGCAAATCGGCAATAAAAAGATTCGATTCGTTACCCGCAATGTTTGACAATTCAATAGCAGGAATTATTGCGCCAAGCAAATTCCCTAAATGTGGCGTTCCTGTGCTTTGAACTCCTGTAAGTATTTTTGACATTCTGTAGTTATTTACCGCAAAGTAACTAAAGTTTTTCTTAAAGTTAGTTTCCTTTTTGATGTATTTTGGACAATATAACTTAATTTTGACGCTATGAGACTCGCAAAAATAATTTTTTGGATAAGCTATCGAATTTGGTTTTATATTTTAATGGCGATTCCAATATTTATAATGTTACCGTTTTTAGTATTATCCATATTAAAAGAAAAATGGTATCCTTATTTTTTTATTATGGCTCGAATTTGGGCAAAATTCATTCTTTTTGGAATGGGTTTCAGCTATAAAGTAGATCGTGACCAAGACTTAGAAAATGGAAAAAGTTATTTGCTTACGGCAAATCATACTTCGATGGCCGATATCATGTTAATGCTAGCAATAACTAAAAATCCTTTTGTTTTTGTTGGTAAAGTTGAACTAGTAAAAATCCCACTATTTGGATTTTTTTATAAACGAACCTGTATTTTAGTTGATCGAAATAGTCCAAAAAGCAGGATGGAAGTTTTTGAACGAGCACAAAAAAGATTGAATCAAGGTTTGAGCATTTGCATTTTTCCAGAAGGTGGCGTTCCTGACGAATCGATAGATCTGGACGAGTTTAAAGATGGTGCATTTCGACTCGCAATAGAACACGAAATCCCAATTGTTCCACTTGTTTTTGCAGATAATAAAAAAAGGTTTTCCTATACTTTTTTAAGTGGAAGTCCTGGCGAAATGAGAGTTAAAATTTTGCCTTTTATAAATACTAAAGGACTTACATTGAACGATAGAAAAATTTTAAAAGCAGAAACTAGAGATAAAATTTATCAACAATTAAGACTATTTAATCCATAAAAAAAGAGTCCAAATAAACGAACTCTTTTTCGTTAGTACTCGAAAGCAACTAACACCTAACTAACTTTAACAAAGTATAACAAACTTAAAAACTAAAACTTATACCCGAATATATTCCAAAAATGTAGGGTTTAAAGTTTCCAACATCATTTGAAAAAGTATTAATTTGATATTTAAAAACCGGCTCAACGCTTGCTTCTAAATGTTTCATAAAACCATATTTAAAACCCAAACCTAAGTTTCCACTAAAATGAACTTGGCTCAAATTATTTGCTTCACCAATTTTTAAATTCATACCCGTGGACTGCAGAAAAATTTCATTTTGATTCAGTATTAAAGTACTCATTCCTCCAATAATGTTTATGCCAAATTTTTTATCCAATACCTTGTATGAAAGTTCCAAAGGCACTTCTAAATAACCCATTTTTTGGTTTAAAATTCCTTCCGATTTTTCTCCCACTTTATTAAAAGCCGTGTTTACATTACTCAAACTTTCAATTACTAATAATGAACCTGGAACGTTAGGATTTAAATTTGCAATTTTACTTACCGCATTTTCATCCTGATAAAACACAACGCCATTAGTTTGATAAGCCACAGACAAAATATTTAATCCTGCTCTAATTTTAATTTTTTTATTAATAGCATAATTTACACCTAAGCCATAACTTTTATCCGTTTGATAATTTTTTTTATTGCTCTCAAGTTTTGAATCCAATGGCGAACCATTTTTTACCGAGTTAAAATAAATAGGAGCAAGATTTGAGGAAACCTGCCACCTATTTATTTTTGATTCGGTCTTGGAAACTTTTTCTTTTTCATGAAGCAACTCTTCCAGCGCATTTGGCTCAACTATAGCAATTTTCATTGAGTCAATTTTTTTAATATTTTTTGGTTCTAAATTTTCATTATTTGAAGATTGAACTACTAAATTTTCAGTTGTTTTTATATTTTCCGTTGAACTTATATTGATTTTATCAGATTTAAATCCGTTAACTGTTTTATTTGTATTTTCAGAAATTGATTTAAAATCTGATTCCACATTATTTACTATTGATGATTTAACTTTTGATTGTCTAGAAATTACTTTAGTTTCAATTGCAATTATATTTGTTTTATTGATTATTATATCATCGCTTTTGGATGGTTTTCCGTTGGACAAAATTACTTTGGCAACTACATTATTTTTTGCTTTAATACTATTTTGACGCTTGTTATCAAACTCATTAATACTTTTATCTTGTAAACTTTTAGAATTTATATTGGTATGAGCAACGGCATTCGTTTTCTTATTTATTTTGTTTTTAAATGCTTGTTCTTTTATAATTTTAGTGGAATTTATTTTAACTGAAGTTTTTATTGTAACAACAGCTGAATTTGAATTATTGATAATTTTATTTTGAACATCTACAGATTTTTTTTCTGTTGTATTTACATTAGAATTTTCTAAATCGGTACTCACAACTGTATTTGAATTTTCATGAGATGAATTTGTATCGGTTGTGATTTGATTTGAATTTATTAGTTTCAAATGACTGGCATCGGAATAATTATTAAAAATAAAAACACCTAAAACTACAACAGCTGCAACTCCTGCAAATTTCGACCAAAAAGGAATTATACGTTTTTTTTCTTTCTTTTTTAATATAGACTCAATGTTCTCCCAAACAATACCGTCTGGTAAAACCTCAAGATTTTCAAATTTGTCTTGAAAGAATTGTTCTATATTTTTCTTATCACTCATTTTATGTAAGGCATTTTTGTACTGCCTGTATTTTGTTCTATTTTATCTTTTAGAATCATTTTTGCGCGAGACAAATTTGATTTTGAAGTTCCCACTGTTATTTCTAAAGCTGTTGCTATTTCTTGATGTGAATAATTTTCAAACACAAATAAGTTAAAAACTAAACGATATCTATCCGGCAATTCTTGAACTATTTTAGTTAAAAATTCTATCGTTATGCTATCATCAAATTCGAGTGTAACTTCATCTGCAACATTTTCGTCAACCAAACTCATAAAGGGTTTGTTTCGATAATATCTTAGAATATTGTTTACAATAACTTTTTTAATCCAACCATCAAACGAACCTTTAAATTCAAATTGCTTTATTTTTTCGAATACTATTAAAAATCCTTCTTGTAAATTATCCTGAGCCTCAACATAACTGCGTGAATATTTTAAGCATAAAGGGAACAATTTTTTAGCATAAATAGTATACAATTGTTCTTGAGCTTTTATATCATTTTTTTTGCAGTCATTAATGAGTTGTTCTATACTCAAGAGAATAGTATTTAATGGTCAACTAATGCGTCATATTCTAAAAACTGGTCAACTCCAGCTGTATCAGTCCCAGTAAAAAATTTAAAATGGTATGTTCCAACAGCAATAGGAGTAAATTTTAATTCTTTTTGTACAATTGTCACTCCATCTGTTTGACAGTTATCTTGATTGACTCTAAGAGTTTCCACAGCTACTGTTCTATTAAAAACATCTTTTTGATAATAAAATCCATTAAATAAATGACAAGAGGATGGTTTTAAATATTTCACTTTAATAACACTGATGCTATCAGTAGCATATTTTATTGCCATTGTCACGGTAGAAATAGGTGTGATTTCGTAACTATATGTTTGTTCTTCGTTAACGCTACAAGCTGTTAATACTAACCCAAAAGCTAATAAACAAATTAATTTTTTCATTTTAATTATGATGTTTTAATAGTAGATACATTTTTTTTAAAAGGTTGCGTATAAAATTAAAAAAAATCCGCCGAAGCGGATTAATTATTTTATTTTAAGAATCTAAGCTTCTGCTAATGCTTTAATGTGCGCCTTAATTTTTGCTTCGAGCTCATCTGCCATTTCAGGATTATCTTTTATTAAAGATTTAACAGCATCTCTACCTTGTCCTAGCTTTGTTTCGCCATAACTAAACCATGAACCTGCTTTTTTTACAATTTCAAATTCTACTGCTAGGTCTAATATTTCTCCCGTTTTGGAAACACCTTCGCCATACATAATATCAAATTCGGCAGTTTTAAATGGTGGTGCAACTTTATTTTTTACAACTTTGACTTTAGTTCGATTTCCAATGACATTATCGCCGTCTTTAATTTGAGACGATCTACGAATATCAAGTCTTATCGATGCATAAAATTTGAGTGCATTTCCTCCTGTTGTAGTTTCGGGATTTCCAAACATTACGCCTATTTTCTCTCTAAGCTGATTGATGAAAAACACAGTACAATTAGTTTTACTAATAGTTCCAGTAAGTTTTCTGAGTGCTTGTGACATTAATCGAGCGTGCAATCCCATTTTAGAATCACCCATTTCGCCTTCTATTTCACTTTTAGGTGTAAGGGCAGCAACCGAGTCAATAACTACAACATCTATAGCACCTGAACGAATTAAATTTTCGGCAATTTCCAGAGCTTGTTCTCCATTATCTGGTTGCGATATGATTAAATTGTCAATATCAACTCCTAATTTTTCGGCATAAAATCGATCGAACGCATGTTCAGCATCAATAAAGGCAGCAATTCCTCCTGCTTTTTGAGCTTCGGCAATTGCATGCAAAGTAAGTGTGGTTTTTCCAGAAGATTCTGGGCCATATATTTCGATAACACGACCACGAGGATATCCATTTACGCCAAGTGCTAAATCCAAGCCAAGTGACCCGGATGAAATTGCTTCAACCTCAACAATGGCTTTATCGCCCATTTTCATTACCGTTCCTTTACCGTATGTTTTGTCTAATTTATCTAATGTAAGCTGTAAGGCTTTTAATTTGGCTTCTTTTTCTGAGCTCATTTTTTCTGGTTTTTATGATCTTTAATTTGTAAAAATAAATAAAAATATGATGATAACTTTGATTTACGAAAAGGAGTTTTAAACAAAATTTAAATATTCTCAATACAAACTACGAGATTCTACTTGGAAAATGTTTGTCTCTAATCTTTAAAAAATAATTTTCAACACATTCTGTCATTACTATTCCAAATATTACACTTAACGTTGTTGTAATTAAAAATGGGAAAGGGAAAAACATTGCTACATCTAGTCTGTTGAAAAGCATGTTTACTAAGGAATGAATTATATAAATAGAGTAAGATGAAAACCCTATTTTACAAATAATATCGACAATTTTAGTCCCAAAATATTTGTTTAGAATAGAATTTATTTTGGTTTCAACTAAAAAAAATATTAATAATATTCCGAAAGCAATGTATAAAAAAACGAACCCATAATTTCTTAAAAACATGGAATCTTGAGGACTAACAAATGGAGTAAATGACAAAAGTAATACTGATAAAACTAATAATACTAAGCTGTTTTTAGAAAAAAAATTAATCAAAAAACTATTCCTAAAATAATATAAATAGGACACTAAAACCCCACTAAATAAAGAGTCCATCCTTAAATGGGACATTGTAGCATTTTTTATTACATTGTAAGAAAATAGCAAATTTTGACTAATTCTTAAAATTAGACATAAAAGCATGATACTCAATATTGCTATTTCAAAATTTGTGATTTTTGAAGATGTCAACCCTTCATTTAATACAAACCATTTCTTTCTTATACCCAACCAAATAAAAATAGAAAATAAAAAATAAAAATGTTCTTCAATGGCTAATGACCAACTTGCAGCATAAGCATAACCCCAACCCCGAACATAGTTTTGTACAAAAAACATATCGGCTAAAAATCCTTTTAAATTGAAACGATGCTCAGTAATAATCAATATTAAATATAAAAGGTAGGATAAATAATAAATAGGATAAATTTTAAATCCTCGACGTATTAAAAACAAACGAGGATTAATATTTCCAAATTTTATATATTCTTTAAACAATAAACCCGACACAAGGAATCCACTTATTACAAAAAATAAATCAACCCCAATCCAACCCATTGTAGTTGTAAACTGAAATAATTTTTGATGATGAAGTAATACTAAAATTATTGCAATACCTCTTAAAAAATCTATTTCTCGTAATCTTACCTTTGCTATAACCTTCATTTACACATTTTATTTTGTAAAACTAATAAAGTTTTCTGTTTTATATAACTCGATAAAAAAATCAATGATATATAGCCATTATTTTTGAATACTCTAAATAAATTATTTTGTTACTTTTGTGTTAATATTTGTTTGATGGAAAAACTGTTATCCTATCCTTTGTCACTAGTAGCAATGCTTTTATTTTTATTAGCGTTAGTAATTTTTCACCCTATTCAATGGTTTTGTTTTAACGTTTTTGGATATGAAGCTCATAAAAAAAGTGTTGATTACCTTAATTTAACATTAATACGAATTGGACATTTATTAGGTACATCTTACAAATTTGAAAATCGAGATACAATCCCAACTGGTGTTCCAATAATTTTTGTTGCAAATCATCAAAGTCTCTATGATATCATTGGAATTATTTGGTTTTTAAGAAAATTTCATCCGAAATTTGTTAGTAAAAAAGAATTGTCAAAAGGAATCCCAAGTATTTCCTATAATTTGCGTCACGGAGGTTCAGTAGTTATAGATCGTAAAGATCCTAAACAAGCGATTCCTGCTATAAAATCTCTTGGCGAATATATAGAATTAAACGTCCGATCGGCAGTAATATTTCCTGAAGGAACAAGAAGTAAAACGGGTAATCCAAAGGAATTTGCTTCAACCGGTTTAAAAATATTATGTAAAGCAGCGCCATCTGCAGTTGTGGTTCCGATCACGATAAACAATTCTTGGAAATTCGTTAAATTTGGTTTTTTTCCGTTCGGTTTAGGAAAACGACTTATCTTTACAGCTCATAACCCAATTTCTGTTAAAGAGTTTGAATTTGAAGTTTTGTTTGATAAAACCCAAAGTGCAATTGTAAAATCAATTAAACTATAAATCGATTATTGCTAAAGGTAAAATATATAAAAGTATGTCAATAAAAAATATGAGACTAGAAGTGATGCAATTTCTAGAAAATAAGGTAGACGGGTTTATGGATCAGTTTTTAATACCTGTTGAAAAAATATGGCAACCTTCAGATTTATTACCCAATTCTGAAAGTGAAACTTTTTTTGATGAAGTTAAAGAATTGCGCGAAATCGCAAAAGATTTGCCATATGACTTTTGGGTAACCCTAGTTGGTGATACAATTACTGAAGAAGCACTTCCAACTTATGAATCTTGGCTCATAGATGTAGAAGGAATCGATAATGTAGAACGAAACGCTTGGTCAAACTGGGTAAGACAATGGACAAGTGAAGAAAATAGACATGGCGATTTGCTAAATAAATATTTGTACTTGTCTGGTAGAGTAAACATGCGTGAAGTAGAAATGACAACGCAACATTTAATTGCCGACGGATTTGATATTGGCACCGGTCGCGATCCGTATAAAAATTTTGTTTACACAAGTTTTCAAGAACTTGCAACTTACGTTTCACATAATCGAGTATCGCAGTTAGCAAAAAAATATGGCGATGCTAAATTATCTAAAATTTGTAAACTCATTGCTGGAGACGAAATGCGTCATCATCATGCGTATAGTGAATTTGTGACTCAAATATTTAAAGTTGATCCTTCGGAAATGATGTTAGCTTTTCAATACATGATGAAACAAAAAATTACTATGCCAGCTGTTTTCTTGAGAGAATCTGGAGAAAAAATTGGAACAGCATTTGAGGAATTTTCAAATTCTGCTCAAAAAATAGGTGTATACACCGCAGCAGATTATGTAGACATTCTGCAAAAATTAGTTGAAAAATGGGAAATAGATAAAATGTTAAACCTTACTGATGAAGCTGAAAAAGCAAGAGATTACCTGATGAAACTTCCGGCTCGAATGGCTAAAGTTTCTGAAAGACTTGTTTTGCCCGAACAAACAGCCATATTTAAATGGGTTGAGCCAGCATTAGTACGATAAAAATCATCGTGTTTTTAAAACAAAATAAATGTTGTCTTGAAGTTCAAGACAACATTTTTAATTAAAAAAATATCATTTTGGGTTTAATAGAAAATACAATCAAGTTTGTTAAACATCAACTTGAAAATGCTGAAGGTGGACATGACTGGTTTCACATAGAACGCGTTTACAAAAATGCACTTTTGATTTTAAAAAATGAAAATTGCGATGAAACTATAGTAAAACTTGGTGCTTTATTGCATGATATTGCCGACAGCAAATTCCATAATGGTGATGAAACTATAGGTCCAAAAATCGCCAAAATATTTTTAGAATCTCAAAATGTATCCGAAGAAACTATACTTCATGTAATAGCGATTATTGAAAACATTTCCTTTAAAGGAGGAAATTTTGAGAAAAAATTTACTTCAAAAGAGCTTGATGTTGTTCAAGATGCAGATCGGCTTGATGCTCTTGGCGCAATTGGAATTGCTAGAGCTTTTAACTATGGTGGTTTCAAAAATAGAGCGTTGTATAATCCTGAAATTCAACCCAATTTTTTAATGACAAAGGAAGAATATAAAAATAGTGAATCCCCAACATTAAATCATTTTTATGAAAAACTCCTTTTATTAAAAGACAAAATGAATACCGAATCGGGTAAAAAAATTGCTGAAGATCGTCATCATTATATGATCCAATTTTTAGCACAATTTATAAGTGAATGGAAAGGTGAAAAATAAAAATTCACAGATTTTTTAAATTAAATCGATGATAATTAAAAAAGAGAACCAAAATTGGTTCTCTTTTTTTTATAAAGTAACTTTTAATATTTGTTTTTTCTTTCCTTTTCGACCAATAAAAAATACCGAATCGCCTGATAAAATTCCGTTGGAAACCATAAATGGCACTTCTGAATCTTTATCGTCAAGGATTTCCTGATAGTCAAAATCGCCGTTCGGTTTTATCCTGATGATATTTAAATTAGATTTACGAGTACTTGTTTGTCCAAATTGAATTCGGTCGTGACTTATTTTTTTTACTTTTTCGCCCGTATTTATAAAGAAAAAAGTGTCATTCCCTTTTATTGTAGAGGTATATGATATGTATGAAATGTCACTACTTGTAGATTGTCGTTTATTAATATTTCTAGCCCAAACAATCTCACCAGCTTGATTAATTTTTGCACTTACAATATCATCATAATGAAATATAGTTTGAGTTGTTCCGCCCCCATATGGTCCGTTTGAAACATAAGTTGTCGTTATATAAAATTCTTCGGCATTGAAAACAATTTCATTTTCTGGAGTTATTAATATCTTTCTAAATGATAGAAATTTCAATTCTTTATCCTTATCTTTTCCATATTTATCTATGATAAATTGTTCCGTAAACGGATTGAATTTTGATTTTCGGATTTCAAGTGAAGTTGGATCTAATTCAAAATAACAAATTCCTCGAAATCTGTTTTCATTTCGTTCTGAGTAAAACCCAATACACGTAAGTCTGTCTTGAAAAATAATTGTTTTAAGCGATGCTGCATAATTATCATTAGTATCAAAAACTTGTGTTTTCTCTGAGTCCTTAGTAATACGTGTTAGTTCATATTGGTACTTTCCACCATCTTTTTTCTTTTTCTTTTGATCAGTATAGGCTTTGCCTAATAAATATAATGTGTTTCCGTCTTTTGAAACATCTATGTTTTCGAACTTGAATTTTCTGTCTTTTATATCCCGTTTAAAAGTATGTTCGAACTTTTTAGTTAGCTTATTATCATACAAAAAAAGCTTGTGTGTTTCTGCTGTTTTGTTTTTAATATCAACTGTTATTGCAAAAGCTGATTTGTCCTCATTAATAATCATTGATGCTCCAGAATCGCCATCAAAAACTCCTTGTGAGAAAAAACTAAACTGTTTTATTTCGTCGCTGTTGAGTCGGAATAATTCTGTTTTACTAAAATTGAAATCGGTAATTGTGGCATTTATAGACGAACAAATAAATTGATTATCGGTTTTATTGTACGAAAAATTTATAATATTGACTTTTTCTCCGTCCATAATTATTCCTAAAACTGAACTCTGTTTTTCAGCATCAGAATATTTCATTTCATATTCATATTCTTTAATTAATTTTAAATTTGAATCATAATGCTCAAAATAATATCCCATTCCTGATGAAAAAAGTCCGCCTTGATACGATCGTACAACAACAACTCCACCTTTATCATCTTGTTCAACCAAAAGAATTGAGGAGTGTTTATACTCATCTTTAAAAACATCGCTTAAAGTATTTTTGAAAGGTATTTCTTGAGCGTTAACAACTGTTAAACACATAAGAATTACAAGGGAAATACAATTTAAAAAAAATTTCATATTGATTATTTGGTTTTATTGTTTGGAAATTAGAGTTGTGTTTTGAAAATTATTATTTTGAAAAATTTAAAGTCACATTTGAAAATTTCAATTTAAAAAATAGTATTTAAAGGAAGGTTCTTGTTTACAAGAAATTTACGTTTTAAAAATTATATAAAGTTACTTCAGTTATAATTTATTTACAAAAGCTAATAATTCCAGTTTTGCTAAAATCCACAATTGATACTTTTATAAATAAAGGTTTGATTTTACAAATAAAAGAAATTGTAGTTTATTTAATAACTGAATTAAAGCGAAATTTAATCGTTTACCAAACTTTGTAAATAAGATAGAAATCTTGAAATTATACCTCTTCGCTCGAGCTTTCCTTTATCAAGTTTTGTAGCGTTTTCAAATGCCTTAAATGTTGATACAAAAAATGTAATAAAACACAGTATAACAATAATGTTTAATATAATTATGTCCAAATTTTTCATAATTATTTTTTTAATTTAAGGTTAAAGAAAATTAGTAAACCCACAATTGTAGGTGGCCATAATCCAATAAAGATAGCGCGTTCATGATTTTTTAAAATTACGTAATAATACTCAGAAGTGAATATTAAAATAATAACTACTAAAAGTGTAAATAATTCTGATTTTTTAAATTTATCAAACATAGCTTTGTATTAATTTTTTATAAATGTAATACAAAATTTATTTTTTTAAGACATTTTTTAATGAAATTTTGTCTTAAAAAGTTAAAAATATTAAACTTTTATAAATTATATAACAGCTTTATTTAAAATAAAATTTAAATACAAAAAAGTTGCTTTTATTTACAAAGTTCCTCTTAAAGCTTGTTCACGCTCGATAGATTCAAAAAGTGCTTTAAAATTTCCAGCACCAAATCCTTTTGCACCCATTCGTTGAATAATTTCAAAAAATAATGTGGGTCTATCTTGAATGGGCTTTGTGAAAATTTGAAGCAAATAACCTTCTTCATCAGCATCAACCATAATGGCTAATTTTTCAATTTCAGTTAAATCTTCTTTCATCATTTTCATGTGTTCGCCTAAACGCTCTGGAATCGCTTGATAGTAAGTGTGTGGTGGCGCAGAAAGAAATTCGACTCCACGTTTTCTTAGCTCTGAAACTGTTTTTATAATATCGTCGGTGGCAATGGCAACGTGCTGGATTCCTGGACCACCATAAAAATCTAGATATTCTTCTATTTGAGATTTTTTCTTTCCTTCGGCTGGTTCATTTATAGGGAACTTTATTCTGCCATTTCCGTTGGACATTACTTTACTCATTAATGCAGAATATTCGGTATTAATTTGTTTATCATCAAAAGATAAAAAATTAACAAATCCCATAACATCTTCGTAAAATTTTACCCATACATTCATTTCATTCCAGCCTACATTCCCAACCATGTGGTCTATATATTTTAAACCTGTTGATTCTGGATTATAGTCAGATTTCCATTCTTTATATCCAGGTAAGAAAGCTCCGTTGTAATTTTTTCGTTCTACAAACACATGAACTGTTTCGCCATAAGTATAAATCCCAGAACGAACCACTTCGCCAAATTCGTCTTTTTCGACTGTAGGTTCCATAAATGATCGTGCGCCTCGCTTCATGGTTTCATTATAGGCAGATGTTGCATCATCTACCCAAAGTGCGGCAACTTTTACACCATCGCCATGTTTTTTTAAATGATCGTTTATTGGTGAATTTTCGTTTAGTGGAGAGGTAAAAACCAATCTAATTTTGTCTTGTTTTAAAACATAACTTGCTCTATCGCGTACGCCTGTTTCCAATCCGGCGTAAGCCAATGACTGATAACCAAAAGCGGTTTTGTAAAAATGAGCTGCTTGTTTGGCATTTCCCACATAAAATTCCACATAATCTGTTCCTAAAAGTGGAAGAAAATCTTGTGCTCCTTCAAATATTTTTTCTAAGCCGTATTCGACTGATTTTACTTCTTTCATTTAATTTGTCAGTTTGTCAATTTGCCAATTTGTCAATATATAGCGACAAATAGTAAATGGAAATTATTATTATTTATTATACTTTGATGTTGTTATAATTTTATTTCAAATTTTTAAAATTTCAGAAATATCTTCCAATAAATCTGATTAATTTGGATAAGTTTCTAATTCATTACACAAATACAACCAATATTCTGTTTCTTCAGCTTCTTTCATTGAAATTTTGACTATATAAATAAAATCGTCTCTGCTTTCTGAATTTTGAGATTCTTTTATATTTGCACCGATTGAAGTTCCAGATTTTAATAATTGATTTGAAATAATAAACTTTTTATCAATCGATAATTGCTCAGCAAAAACAACTATTTTCTTAGCAAAAATAAAAGTTTTTGGTAGAATTAAATTGTCTTTATATTTTTCTTAAAAGTCATTTTTTTTTAATTTAGCAATAATTCAATTCGGCAATGTGCCAATTTATGTGTTAATCATTGATCAATTGGCATATTGACTCATTATCTATTTACTCCACCCAACTTTTATAATATTTTCCGTCATCAATTCCCATAGCGATTTCGGTCACCATTAAAGGACGAAAAGTATCTACCATTACCGCTAATTCTTGTGTTTCCTTATGACCGATACTGCGTTCCATAGCTCCAGGTGCAGGACCGTGAGGAATTCCTTTTGGATGTAAAGTGATATGACCTTGTTCGATATTATTTCGTGACATAAAATCGCCATCCACGTAATATAAAACCTCGTCAGAATCAATATTACTATGATTATAAGGTGCTGGAATTGCTTTAGGGTGATAATCATACAACCTCGGGCAAAACGAACAAACTACAAAAGTTGCTGTTTCAAATGTTTGATGTACTGGTGGTGGCTGGTGTACACGACCTGTAATGGGTTCAAAATTATGAATTGAAAATCCATACGGAAAATTATATCCATCCCAACCAACAACGTCAAAAGGATGGGTTGCATATATAAATTCATGCATCATTCCTTCCTTTTTTATTTTAATAAGGAAATCGCCTTTTTCGTCATGTGTTTCTAGTTCTGACGGTAATTTAAAATCTCGTTCGCAAAATGGCGAATGTTCTAAATGTTGACCTGACTCGTTTTTATATCGTTTTGGTGTATAAAAAGGTGAAAAAGACTCTACGTAAAACAAACGGTTTTTTTCGGTATCGAATTGGATTTGATAAATAATACCTCGGGGAATAATTAAATAATCACCATATTCAAATTTAATATTTCCCATCATGGTTCTTAACGTTCCGTTTCCTTTGTGTATGAAAATCATTTCGTCGGCATCGGCATTTTTATAAAAATAAGATGTTAATGACTTTCGTGGAGCAGCTAATCCTATGGTGCAATCTTTATTAACTAAAATTGCTTTTCTAGAAACTAAAAAATCATCTTCTGGTTTTATTTCAAATCCTTTTAGTAATAACGATTTTATGTTTTTATCGATGGCGATTTTTGGCTCCACCGAATACGATTTCAAAATTTCTTTAACTTGCGTTGGTCTGTGAACATGATAAAGTAGCGACGAATGTCCGTGAAATCCTTCGGTTCCAAAAAGCTGTTCGTAATAAAATCCACCTTCGGACTTTTCGAATTGAGTATGTCGTTTTTGAGGAAAATTTCCGAGTTTATGATAAATTGGCATTTTTTAAATATTAGATTTACGATATAAAGTAATAGATTTTGTAAAACTAAATAGAAACTCACTCAGGATTTCTCTTGATAAAATATTTTAAATGAGATAGTAAGTTGTCCCAATAATTCATATAACAAATATCGTTAAAAATATTTTTTGAAATTACTTTTTCTAAAAATTTATTACAATAAAAAAGCATTAGTTATTGAATCGTCAATTACTAATGCTTTTTATTGAATAAATACTATTTTAATCTTGCTTATCTGGGTTGTTGAGCACACTATTTTTTTTGCCGTAAGCAAAGTAAATTATTAAACCAATTGCTAGCCAAACAATAAGTCGCAACCAGTTTGCCCATCCTAAACCTAAAATCATTAAGAAACAAACCAAAACACCAGCTATAGGAACTAATGGCACTAAAGGTGTTTTAAATTCACGTTTCATTTCGGGCTCGGTTTTTCTTAAAACCACAACCGAAATACAAACTAATATAAAGGCAAATAAAGTCCCAATACTGGTCATATCGCCAACTATATCACCAGGAATAAATGCTGCAAACAAACCAACAATTACAAGAATAGCTAAATTTGCTTTATAAGGTGTTTTGAACTTTGGATGTAAATCGCTAAAAGATTTTGGCAACAAACCATCTTTACCCATTGAATAAAAAACACGCGATTGACCCAAAAGCATTACCAAAATTACTGATGTAAACCCAAATAAAATAGCAACCGTTACAAACTGTGCTAGCCATCCATATCCTGGCATAAATGCTTCAATAGCATGTGCCACAGAAGCTTCTTTACCAGTTGTTCTGAAAAATTCTACTGGCGCTAATCCTGTTAATACATGAGCAAACAAAATATACAAAACGGTACATATTGCTAATGAACCTAGAATACCGATTGGCATGTCTCTTTTAGGATTTTTTGTTTCTTGTGCAGCGGTACTTACAGCATCAAATCCAATGAATGCAAAAAAAACAGTTCCTGCTGCTCCAATTATTCCCCAAAAACCTCCAAAATCATATTTTAAACCATGTTCATCTATATAAGTTGTTGCTTTTGGAATATAATTTTCATGATTTACAGGATTAATAAAATGCCACCCAAAAATGATAATCATAATTACAATTGCAACTTTAGTGATTACAATTAATCCGTTTACAAATGCTGATTCCTGAGTTCCTTTTATTAAAAGTAAACTTATAATTGCTACAATAAAAAAAGCAGGCAAATTTATAATTCCGTGCTCAACGACTTGATGTGTAACAGGATCTATTATTTTTTGAAACGGTGAATGACAAAATGCATATGGAATAGGGCTTGTATGTAACACCGAGACGAGCAAATTATTAAGGTATTCACTCCAAGCAATACCTACAGTTGCTGCTCCAACGGCGTATTCAAGAATTAAATCCCATCCAATTATCCAAGCTAAAAGTTCACCCATTGTTGCATAAGTATAGGTGTAAGCACTTCCAGAAATAGGAATAGATGATGATAACTCGGCATAACACAATCCTGCTAATGCACATCCAATTGCAGCTACAATAAAGCCTATAGTTACCGAAGGTCCAGCATTTTGGGCTGCGGCAGTTGCTGTTCTTACAAACAATCCTGCGCCAATGATTGCCCCAATTCCTAATGCAATTAATGACCAAGCCGTTAATGTTCTTTTTAATCCTTTTTCAGATTCAGTTGCTTCTGCCAGCAGCAATTTAATGGGTTTTTTCTTCCAAATTGACATAATGTATCTTTTTTAAGTAGAGTTCAAATATACTTTTTTTGTTTAATAGTTTTATAAAAAATGTAACTGTTATAAGTTTTAAAACCAAAATCCAATACCAAACCAAACAAAACCTTTTTGCAATTCCGGCGACCAAGAATATTTCACTTCTGCAGGACCGATAAATGTTTCTAAGCCGTATCCTAAAGCATATCCCGAATAATTTGCTTTAGAAATCCATTTACTATTGTCAAAAAGATTATTGCTGATATTAGCAAAATTTGCGGAAAAATTGAGATGGTTTTTTTTTATAATTTCGTAATCAATAGTTACATTGGATTTTATATAAGAATTTCCTGTTAGCGAAATAAAATCATAGCCGTAGAAAGGTTTAAAATTATTTGTAGGGTTAAATCCATAACCACCAAGAACAAAATTCAAATAGGTTGTGCTGCTACCACCTATTGCAAATCCAGCATCGGTCTGAAACATTAAAGTTGTTTTTTTATAAAATGTTTTTGCAAAACCAGCTTCAAATTTTGCTACTGAATAGCGATTAAAGGTTTTTGAAAAATCTGTAGAGTATAAATAAGATTGTAAATCGGCATTAAAATTCCATCCTTTACTAGGGAAATATTTGTTATCGTAGGAATCATATTTTAAATATCCAAAAATACTCGCATAATCACTATTTTCAAAAACTGAAGTAGCGTTTTGCAATGTTTGAGTTGAAATTTTTATATGCTTAAGTTCGATTCCCAATCCAATTAGAAATTTTTGAGCAAAAATAGTTTGTATGTAAGCTTGATTTGTTAAGTCTGAAAAATCTACATTAACGGTGCTTAAATTTAAGTTATTAAGGAAACTTGGATTTATAAAATCTGCTGTAATATTGCGGCTAAATTGATTAAATCGTGATTTAAAACCAAAACTGAAATAAAATCCGTTATCAACATAATAATCCAAATTATATCTAAAATTGTCGCCAAGTCCTAAATCTAAAGAGAATACATCGTTTTTAAGCAACGATTTTTTTTGAGTTAAATTTACCAAAATGGCACTTTTATATAAGCCATCAAAATGTAATCCAAACTTTAAAAATGTATTATTACTACTTTCAGTTAACTTTAAATCAAGTTTGTCTCCGCCGTTAAATTTGCTTATAGTGTAGTTTATGGTACTAAAGTTTTGGGTAGCATTTAACTTATTGATCCCATTTTTTAAATCTTCATAGCTTATTTTCATTCCTTGTTTAAAACCAAGTTTTCCTATAATGTATGCTCTTGTATATCTTTTTAAGTCGTTATTTTCAATTTGATTTAGCTGTAAACTATCCGCTTCTTTTTTAACTGTTCGTATTTTAAAATCTTTTAAATTTCCTAAAAGTTTAATTTTATCATACACTTCGATAGTAGCATCCTCACCTATTTTTATAATTTCTTCACCTTTATCAAATGAGATAACCGAATAATCTGCCACTTTTGGTTTGATGTAAATATCAGTATCTTTCGATTTTTCTTTCATTTTTTCAATCATCTGCAAATTAGTGATTTGAACTAAAATTCGAGTAGCGTCTTTTAATGATTTTCGATCTTTTAAACCGTCTTGAACATCAACACCAATAATGATATCGGCACCTAGTTTTCGAACCTCTTCTATTGGATAATTGTTAGAAACTCCTCCATCGACAAGTAGTTTCCCATCAATTTCAACAGGAGAAAATAAGGAAGGAAAAGCAGAACTTGCCAACATGGCTTGTGGCAAATATCCTTTGTTGAGTAACACTTCTTTTCCTGTTTCAATATCTGTAGCAATGCATAAAAATGGAATTGGTAGTTTATTGAAATCGTTAATATTTCGCACTTTATGAGTTAGAGATGTTAACAAATTATAGTTGTATAATCCCTTTGATAATGCGATGGGAATTCCAATATTAAACTTTTTAAAAGGAAGCGAAATAGCATAGAGTTCGTCATTGTGTTTTTCAAAAAAACTTTTAGACGTTCTAGGAATATAGTCTTGTAATAGTTTATCAAAATTAGTTGATGTAAAAATAGAATCTATTTGTGAGGCACTATATCCAGAAGCATACAAACCACCAACAACTGCTCCCATGCTGGTTCCGCCGATGTAATCTATTTTTACACCTGCCGATTCTAACACTTTCAGCACACCAATATGAGCAAAACCTTTAGCGCCACCACCAGAAAGTATGAGTCCAATTTTGGGGCGTTTTATAGTGTCTTGCGCATTTATTAATTGCGTGAAAAGCATGAAAAAAACTATGAAAATAGCTAGATTTAAACTTTTCAAATTTGTAAAATTATAATTCTTTTTAAATGCCAATTTAAGTTCAATACAACTGCTAACTAGCCCTGATAGTAACGGAAATCTTTTTTCTTTCTTTTTTTGAAAGAAAAAAATTGCAGTGGATAGCAGGAAAATGATCGATAAAGATGTCCAAGCCATTCGCTCAAATTGTTAGTTTTTGATTTTCTCGTAAAATTCGATAATTTTTTTGGATTTTGAAGCACCTACGACGTCAGAAATTTCTTTTTCGGTGGCTAGTTTTAATCTTTTCACGCTTTTGAAATGTTTGATGAGTGTTAGCATGGTTTTTTCGCCTATTCCGGGAATTTCTTCTACTGATGAGTTTAGGGCAGCTTTACTTCGTTTATCGCGGTGAAACGTAATTCCAAAACGGTGAGCCTCGTTGCGCAAAAACTGAATTACCTTTAAAGTTTCCGATTTTTTGTCTAGATATAAAGGGACAGAATCGCCTGGATAAAACAATTCTTCCAGACGTTTTGCAATACCTATTATGGCAATTTTTCCACGTAAACCAAGTTCATCGATACTTTTTAAGGCTGATGAAAGTTGTCCTTTTCCTCCGTCAATAATAATGAGTTGTGGTAAAGGTTGGTTTTCATCTAACATTCTTTTGTAGCGTCGATATACCACTTCTTCCATTGATGCAAAATCGTCAGGACCAACTACTGTTTTTATATTGAAATGTCGATAATCTTTTTTGGATGGTTTTCCATCTTTAAAAACTACGCAGGCAGCAACGGGATTAGTACCTTGAATGTTAGAATTATCAAAACACTCTATATGACGTGGCTCAACTTGCAGTCGTAAATCTTTTTGCATTTGAGCCATAATACGATTTGTGTGTCTGTCAGGATCTACAATTTGTAATTGTTTGAGTTGCTCGATTCGATAGAATTTGGCATTTCTGATAGACAATTCTAAAATTTGTTTTTTGTCGCCCAATTGTGGTACTGTAATTTTAATGCTTTCACCTAAATCTACTGGAAAAGGAACAATTACTTCGCGCGAAAGCAGGTTAAATCGGTCACGAAGTTCGATAATTGCAAGCGTTAAAAGTTCTTCATCGGTTTCGTCAAGTTTCTTTTTTAATTCCAATGTATGTGAACGAATTATGGAACCATGCGACAATTGCAGGAAATTTACAAAACCAGCACTTTCGTCGGAAACAATTGAAAAGACATCTATATTTGATAATTTTGGGTTAACAATAGTTGTTTTAGACTGATAATTTTCGAGAACATTAATTTTTACTTTAATTTTTTGAGCTTCTTCAAATTGCATGTTCACAGCAAAATCGGTCATGATTTTCTTAAATTCCCTCATAGATTCTTTAAAATTTCCTTTCAAAATTTCCCGAATTGCATCTACTTGTTTTTGATAATTTTCAAGATCTTCATGTCCTTCACATGGCCCTTTACAATTACCAATATGGTATTCTAAACAAACTTTAAATTTGTGATTTTCGATATTATTTTGATTCAAATCGTAATTGCAAGTTCGAAGTGGATACAACTCTTTAATCAAATCTAGAATCACGCCTACGGTTTTAAAACTGGTATATGGACCAAAATATTCCGAACCATCTTTTATCATCTTTCGAGTAGGAAAAATTCTTGAAAAAGGCTCTTTTTTAATACATATCCAAGGATAACTTTTATCGTCACGAAGTAAAATATTGTACCGAGGTTGCAACTTTTTTATAAGATTATTTTCCAATAAAAGTGCCTCATTCTCAGTTGGGACTACAATATGCTTAATGGTAACTATTTTCTTGACCAGTACATTAGTTCGTGCAGTATCGTGAACTTTATTGAAATAAGAGGAAACCCTTTTTTTTAGATTTTTCGCTTTTCCAACATATAAAATTTTACCTTCTTTGTCGTAATATTGATACACTCCGGGATTGTCAGGAAGTGATTGAATTTGTAACTCTAACGACGGATTTTGCATGGTGTAAAATTACGAATTACAAACTACGAATTACAAATAAAATTTCTACTTTTAAGCAATCTTAAAAAACAATGGCAAAAATAATTACAATTCTGGGAGAAAATATTAAACTGGGAGAAAGCAAAACAATCGATATGGAAATTGCTCGATTGCATACTACCACAAAATTAAAAATTCCAGTTATTATAGAACGCTCAAAAATTGATGGACCTACAGTATTATTTTCCGCAGGAATTCATGGTGATGAGATAAATGGTGTTGAAGTTGTGCGACAACTTATAACTCAAAAAATAAATAAACCGTTAATAGGAACTATAATTTGTATTCCAATTGTAAACATGTTTGGATTTGTAAATAAATCAAGAGAGTTTCCAGATGGCAGAGATTTGAACAGAGTATTTCCAGGAAGTAAACTAGGTTCACTTGCCAGTAGATTTGCACATCATATTTTAACAGAAATTATTCCAGTTGTAGATTTTGCTGTCGATTTTCATGCTGGTGGTGCAAGCCGATTTAATGCTCCTCAAATTCGAATTATTCCTAACGTACCAGATTTATATAAATTAGCCTCTATTTTTAATGCTCCTTTTACCTTATATTCTAAACATATTGTAGGTTCTTTTCGAGGATCGGCTTCTAAACTTGGCGTGAAAATGTTATTATTTGAAGGTGGAAAATCGTTGGATATTAACAATGATGTTGCTACAGAAGGAGTAAATGGAGTAAAAAGATTATTATCTCATTTAGGAATGCTACAACCTACAATTGAAATTGTAAAACAGAAAAAATCAACAATTTATATAGAAAAATCTAATTGGATTAGAGCAAAATGTTCAGGACTCCTTCACGACGGAAACAAGATAGGATTGTTAGTAAAAAAAGGAGATGTTTTAGGCAAAATTACCGATCCTTTTGGCAAGTTTGAGCAAAAAGTAAAAGCTCCAAACGATGGCTATATTATTAATGCTAATTATTCGCCAATAGTTTACGAAGGCGACGCTATATATCACATTTCGGGTGGAAATTTTGAAAATGAAGATTGATTATGAATAAAAAGGACTTAAGGAAAAAATATAAAATCCTGCGAGATTCTTTATCTGAAAACGAAATAGAAGAAAAAAGTTTGGCAATTTCAAATCAACTTTTGAAATTAAAAATTTGGGATGAAACCTATTATCATCTATTTATGACTATTAAGGAACATAAAGAAATAAATACCGAATATATACTTCACATTTTGCAGGGAAAAGACAAAGAAATTGTGGTTTCAAAAAGTGATTTTAAAACATTAGAGATGAATCATTTTTTAATGACCGACACTACTGTTTTTGCTACAAATAGTTACAATATTCCTGAACCAGTAGATGGAATTCCTGTTCCTTTGTCTAAAATTAATGTGGTTTTTGTGCCACTTTTAGCATATGATGTTACGGGAAATCGTGTAGGATATGGCAAAGGGTTTTATGATAAATTTTTGTCACAATGCCGTCCAGAAACAATAAAAATAGGGCTATCCTTTTTTGAACCAGAAGAGGAAATAGTGTCTGTTTTTGAAAATGATATTCAACTAAATTACTGCGTTACACCATTTGAAATATTTAAATTTCAAAGTGCATTATAATTTGTATAATCTTTCGTTGGGATCATATTCAAACGGATCGTGATCTACTTTGCTAGAAAAAGTAACACCATCTCTTGCTTTTGGTGGTGCAAAAGCTCGTTTGTTAAAAAATATTAGAATTCCTACACCTACCGATATTGAAAAATCGGCTACATTAAAAATTGCATTAAAAAAAGTAAAAGGTTGTCCGCCAAGTTTGGGAATCCATTCTGGAAAAAATCCTTCCCATATTGGAAAATAAAACATATCTACAACACGACCTTGAAACCAAGTTCCATAATGATCTGGTGGGAAAAAAGTTGCCAAATGCGTTGGTGTACTGTTGTCGAACATTATTGCGTAATAAACTGAATCAATAATATTTCCAAAAGCACCAGCAAATATTAAAGAAACTGCAACTGCTAAAAATGCTGATTTGTTTCGAGAAGTAACATCCCATAACCAATATCCGATGCCACAAACTGCTATAATTCTGAAAATTACCAATATTAATTTACCATACTTCCCAGGAATAACAGTGCCCCAAGCCATTCCTTCATTCTCAATAAAATTTACTTTAAACCATGAAAAAACCTGAAATTCCTCACCATAAAGAAAATTAGTTTTCACAAAAAATTTAGAAAATTGATCTATTATTAAAATAAACAAGATCAACATTATGGCATTAAATAATTTCATTACTACTGCATTTTAAGATTGCAAAAATACATTTATTTTTTTATAAAAAAAACGCCCTTAATTAGAGCGTTTTCTGTGTGTTACGATAAATTTATCTTTGTAAATTTTTAGCTTCAATACTCATTGTAGCATGCGGTACAATTTTCAATCGTTCTTTTCCAATTAGTTTTCCTGTTACTTTACAAACACCATAGGTTTTGTTTTCCACACGGAAAAGTGCATTTTTCAAGTCGCGAATAAATTTTTCTTGACGAATTGCTAATTGCGAATTCGCTTCTTTACTCATAGTTTCACTTCCTTCTTCAAACGCCTTAAATGTTGGTGACGTATCGTCAGTACCATTGTTTAAATCATTCATGTAAGCACTTTTTATCAATTCTAAATCGGTTTGTGCTTTGTGTATTTTGTTTAAAATAATTTCTTTGAACTCAGCTAAATCAGCCTCAGAGTATCGTGCAACTTCATCTACCATTATATTGTATTTTTTAATTTTTTGTAATTACTATTTTTGTTTTTATATCATCAAACTCAATTTCTGTACCATTTATTAAATCTTGCGTAAACTCAAACGATGCTGTTAATGTTTCCGACATTATATACGATTTATTATTCAAAATAGCTTGTTCTAAAATGCCATTTTTCATAATTTGTATATTTATTTTGTCCGTAATTTCAAAACCAGAGTCTTTACGAATATTTTGAATTCTATTTACTAATTCTCTTGCAATTCCTTCTTGTCTTAACTCTTCAGTAATCGAAATATCAAGTGCTACGGTGATTCCGTTCGAATTTGCAACTAACCAACCTGGAATATCTTGAGATGAAATCTCGACATCTTCAGAAGTTAAAGTTATACTTTTTCCTGCAATAACAAGCGATACCATTCCTTTAGAATCTAATTCGTTTATTTGATTTGCTGTAAAACTTTGTATCTCTTTGGCAATCAATCCCATATCTTTACCAAATCGTGGTCCTAATGCCTTGAAATTAGGTTTAATTTGCTTTACTAAAACACCAGAAGCATCGTCTAAAAGTTGGATTTCTTTGACGTTTACCTCGGCTTTTATCAGGTCAGAAACTGCTTCGATTTCAGCTCTATGATTTTCGTCAAGTATAGGAATCATAACCTTTTGCAACGGTTGACGCACTTTTATCATTTCCTTTTTTCTAAGTGATAAAACTAGCGAGCAAACTGTTTGTGCTTTCATCATTCTGCTTTCCAGCGATTTATCAACAAAGTTTTCAACCGAAACTGGAAACAAAGCCAAGTGAACACTAGGGAAATCTTCGGTTTTTGTAGCGTTAACTAAATCTTGATATAATTTATCCATAAAAAATGGCGCTATCGGAGCCGAAAGTTTAACCACATTCAATAAACACGTATAAAGCGTTTGATAAGCTGCAATTTTATCAGTTTCATATTCACCTTTCCAGAAACGTCTTCTGCACAAACGAACGTACCAATTACTCAAGTTTTCCTGAACAAAATCAGAAATGGCTCTTGCCGCTTTTGTTGGTTCGTAATCGGCATAAGCTTCGTCAACCACTTTTATCAAAGTATGCAATTCAGATAAAATCCAACGGTCAATTTCTGGTCTTTCGTTTAATGGAATTTCTGCTTCTGAAAAGGTAAATCCGTCAATATTAGCATATAAACTAAAAAACGAATAGGTATTGTAAAGTGTTCCAAAGAATTTTCTACGAACCTCAGCAACGCCTTCAATATCAAATTTTAAATTGTCCCATGGATTTGCATTGGCAATCATGTACCAACGTGTAGCATCCGGACCGTATTCTGCTAATGTTGTAAACGGGTCGACAGCATTTCCTAAACGTTTGGACATTTTTTGCCCGTTTTTATCTAAAACTAATCCGTTTGAAACAACATTTTTATAAGCAATTTTATCAAAAACTAACGTTCCAATGGCGTGCAAAGTATAAAACCAACCTCGAGTTTGATCGACACCTTCGGCAATAAAATCGGCTGGAAAATCCTTGTTTTCGTCAATTTTATCTTTATTTTCAAAAGGATAATGCCATTGTGCATAAGGCATCGCACCAGAATCAAACCAAACGTCAATCAAATCACTTTCACGTTTCATTGGTTTTCCTGAAGCTGAAACTAACGTGATTGCATCAACAACATTTTTATGCAAATCGACTAAATTATAGTTTTCTTCGCTCATGTTTCCAATCTCAAAACCACTGAAAGGATTTTCTTTTTGTAAACCTGAAGCGATAGATTTTTCTATTTCATTGTATAATTCCTCAACAGAACCAATTAAAATTTCTTCTTTACCATCTTCGGTTCTCCAAATTGGCAAAGGAATTCCCCAATATCTAGAACGAGACAGATTCCAATCGTTGGCATTTTTCAACCAATTTCCAAAACGGCCTTCACCAGTTGCTTTTGGTTTCCAATTGATGGTTTCGTTCAAATCGAACATTCGGTCTTTAATTTCGGTAACTTTTATAAACCAAGAGTCTAACGGATAATATAATAATGGTTCGTCTGTTCTCCAACTATGCGGATAACTGTGAACATATTTTTCTACTTTAAACGCTTTATTTTCTTCTTTTAATTGAATAGCAATTTCTACATCGGCAGAGCGTTCTGGTGCTTCACCTTCGTTGTAATATTCATTCTTAACATATTTTCCAGATAAGTTGCCTAAACCTTGAATAAATTTTCCTTGCAAATCTACTAATGGTACAGGATTTCCGTTTTCATCAAGAACTAACATTGGCGGAATTTCTGGCGTTGCTTCTTTGGCAACTTTGGCATCATCAGCACCAAAAGTTGGTGCGGTGTGCACAATTCCAGTTCCGTCTTCTGTTGTTACGAAATCACCTGAAATTACTCTAAAAGCATTTTCAGAATTTTGATAAGGTAATAATAATGGCATTAATTGCTCGTAACGAATTCCGACTAAGTCAGAGCCTAAAAATCCCCAAGTAAAAATACTGAATTCTATTTTTCCATCTTCCCTTATTATTGGGTCAATACCATTCTCAATTTTAGCGTAGGTTTTTCCATTAAATAGTTTTGAAACTAAATTTTCAGCAAGAATAATGTCAATTTTCTTTAGGGTATATTGATTAAATGTTCTAATTGAACAATATTTTATTTTTGGTCCAACAGTTAATGCTGTATTACTTGGTAACGTCCATGGTGTAGTTGTCCAAGCAAGTAAGAATGTGTCTTCAGATAAATTTGAAAAAAAAATATCTTCTCGT
>JACMPO010000084.1 GCA_014377455.1 Flavobacterium sp. | reverse complement strand
CTTTCAAATGCTCGTAATCATTTTATTTTTGGATTACATACAGGATTACGAGTATCCGACTTTTTGAAGTTGAAAGAAAAACAAATTGGCGAAAAATACATCACATTAACAACCCAAAAGACAAAACAGAAAGTTGTTATTCCGATACATAAACAAGTTAAATTTATTATTGATAGCAATAATGGGGAGCTGCCTACCCCGCTATCCGACCAAAAGTTTAATGAGTATGTCAAAGAAGTTTGTGAAACGGTTGGAATAACTCAAATGGTTGAGGGAGCAAAAAACAAAAAAATAGTTTTAAAAGAGAAGACAGAAACAACACCCGAAGAGGCTATTTATAGGAAGGAAACTGGAATTTTTAGAAAATGTGAGCTTGTCACTTCACATACTTGTAGGCGCTCATTTGCCACAAATTTATATGGAAAACTACCTAATAAAGTAATTATGGCGATAACTGGACATACCACAGAAACCCAATTTTTAAGCTACATTAAAACCACTAATGAAGAATTTGCCGAAATACTGGGAGACTTTTGGGATAAAGAAACCGCCAAAGAACCCGAAGGAAACAACAATATGAGAGTAATTTAAACCTGTTTAAATGATTTAAAATATAAATGTTAGGATTATAGTTAATATTTAAAAAGCTATTACATACAATAATATCGGAATTATCAAACGTAACTATAATGGCAATTACAGGACATAAAACCGAATCACAATTTTTGAAATATATTAAAATTACCCCAAGGGAACACTCGGAAACATTAAGGAAATTGTGGGAAAAAGAAAAAATTAAAACCAATGGAAGAATTTGACGATAGTAAAGTTTACACAGACGAAATAGATTTTAAATTTATAGAAAACCCGAATTTATTTGATTTATTATCTGAAAATGAACAACATAAAGAAATAATACGATTAGGAATCGCAACACACGTACATTATACTTTTATTTATAAAAGCAACGCCCCTTATCACTATCTAAGACTACACACTCCCAACACATATGACAAAGGAGATATTTATCCCAAAGAAAAGTTTCGAATTTCTGATACTTTTATATTCGAAAACAAAGTATATAGACTCAACCCTAAAATAATTCCTTATATGTACTTAAAAATAGAAGAGTATGTACAAATGTATTCACGTTTTTCCCTTGAAAGATTTAAAGAAAAAATAAATCACCTTTTAACCTTTACGGATACCAGTATCGAAAAAATAGATATATTTAAGGAAAAAAAGGAAAAATTACGAAAAGACTACCTAAAACTATTGAAAGGCCCTGAAGAATTAATAATTTCTTTTGAAAACCCTAAACTATATGGCTATAATAATATTGAAGAAAATATAATTTGCTCATTGCTTGATTATTATGAAGATATTGATAGTTTCTTATTTTCAGGCGATGCTAAAGGCTTATATATTCCAGAATTATGGTTGAAGGCAGAATCAATTAAAAAACAAATGCTGCTTTGTAGTGAACTAATTAACAATAATAACGCAAATAATATTAGCGGAAAAAATAAGGTTATTGACACCTCTCTACAAGTTTTACTTTTTGAAGAGTTAATGAAAATAGAGAACTGGGATCTAATATCATCACATAAAAAAGGACAACTTTTAAGCCTAATAATTAGCAAAAATGACAGCAATATAAAAAAAGTTTATCTTGAAATAGAAAAAAATCCATCTCAAAATACAAATAAATTTTCAGAAGACAGAAAAAAAGCAACAGATATTATAAAAGAAATTTTGGGGTAACCTTTGGGGTCACCCCAATGATTCCAAACAGAAGCATCCAAGTTAATTTTGACAAATAATCATTAAAGAAATGATTTATTATTTAATCAAAATTAACTAAAATGTCAAAACAAATTCTACAAGTAGAAAACACAAACTCCGACGACCTGACAACAGGTATTGTCGAAAAAGTTGTTACCAAACTCCATACTCTTTGGGGTCACAATCAAAACAACAACAGCGAAATCATCCTCTCCAGAGAAGAAGCTGCAAAACTCCTTTCCATTTCGCTCGTTACGTTATGGGATTTAACACGCAAGGATAAGATCCCAGCGTTTCGCATCGGCAACAAAGTACGTTACAAAAAAAGCGACGTGCTTAATGCGCTAACCAAAAAAAATCAATTTTAATCCTTTAAAAATGAAATTTATGGCAGCCTATAATCAAGACTTATTGCAAGATGCCGCTTATCATCTTGACAATCATAAAACTAATTTAACTAGGATAAAATTAGATTATAACAGAGAAAGAGAACTCGTTTCATTTATTGATCAACTTATAAAAGATT
>JACMPO010000083.1 GCA_014377455.1 Flavobacterium sp. | reverse complement strand
TAATTAATAAGAGTATCATCTAGATGATCAGCAAGGTTTATTGCCACCTGACTTTGGGCTGCAGTTGTTTCAACAGGATGATTAAAATAAACTTTTATGTTACCAGTAGAACTTGATATGGTAGCAATTCGTTTTACCGAAGTTAGTGTATCATTTCCATCAAATATTTTTAGCGAAGCTTCCAGTATTCTGCCGCTTGGAACATTTAAAAGGTTTAAGTAATTATTAGAATGTTTGGTTTCAAGATGTAATTCTTGTTTTGAAATTACATCTTTTAATGACGCGCTGATTAGAACTGTTTTTTTGTCATCGGTTTGCAATTTGATGGAAGATCCTTCATAGCTAACCCAGAGATTTCCATCTTTAAAAGTATTTTGAGCAACTATAAAGTTGGTACATAGAATAAAAAATGCGCTAATGAGTATTGTATATTTTTTCAATTTAGTAGAATTAGATTTACAAATTTAATTATAGAATTAGAATTAAAATTAAATTTAACGTATTGAGTGAGTATTATTTTTTGTAAAAACTTGATTTTCATTTTAAAAATTATGTAATTTTAATTTTAATTAACATTTTTCTTACGTCATTTATTTTTATAATTGAGTTCTCGATGATGAAATTTGATTTATATAAAATACGACAAATGACGTATTATTTTGTGTTTCTTTTATTCTAATTTTGAAGATACAAATAGAATTAAAATTTACATATAAAGTTTTAATTTAAAACTATTAAATCATTCAGAAATCCCAAATCTCAGAATGTTTATTCTAAAACAACCTATTTAAATTAATTTAAATAATTTTTTTATGAAACTAAGTTTACACAAATTTGGAAAGATTGTGGTCGTACTTGTTTTGATGTTCAGTTCGTCAATTGGTATGGCACAATTTGCGGGTTTCAACTCCACTTTTATTGTTTTGGAAACCAATGGCGGTGGAAACACCTATTACGATTTGAAGGCTACGACTTCAAATATTGATTTTGATAATGCCAACTTGGGCAATTTTTGTACTGCATCTGGAAACAGTTTAATTTTTAAAGGTGCGGAGCACAACAACTACAAATGTGGCGGTTGTGACATTACCAGCACTAGTATTTATTATAGAATTTATCCTACGGGTTCTCCGTCTGGCAGTTTTATTTCAAACTACATTGATTATTTTTCTGGATTCAATAATGGTTGTGGTGGCGCAGATCAACAATGGAAAAATGTAGGCTACAATAACGATTTACTTGCAGGTTTGAGTGCTGGAAGCTACACTATGGAAGTATATTCTGATGAAGCTACCACTTGCTCGGGAACTATTTATGCCAGTAATAATGGTGCAAATTTCAAAGCAAATTTTACAGTGTTGCCAACGAATGTTTATTATGCTGATGCTGATGGCGATGGTTTTGGAAATGGTGGCGTTTATGTAACAGCTTGTACAGCTCCTCCTGGATATGTTTCTAATAGTGCTGATTGTAATGATAATCAATTAGCATACACTGATAATGACGGAGACGGATTTGGAGTTTTACCATATGTTTCATGTTATTATTATGGTTCTTTGAATAATTTAGATTCTAATGATAATCAATTAAACTATACTGATAATGATGGGGATGGATTTGGAGCTTATCCTTTGCTTCCAGTTGGTGGCGTTTTAAATGCTAGTGATTGTAATGATAATCAATTAGCTTATACAGATAGTGATGGCGACGGATTTGGAGTTTTACCATATGTTTCATGTTATTATTATGGAGCTTTAAATAATTTAGATTCTAATGATGCTCAATTAAATTATACTGATAATGACGGCGATGGATTTGGAGCTTATCCTTTGCTTCCAGTTGGTGGCGTTTTAAATGCCAGCGATTGTAATGATAATCAATTAGCTTATACTGATAGTGATGGCGACGGATTTGGAGTTTTACCATATGTTTCATGTTATTATTATGGAGTTTTAAATAATTTAGATTCTAATGATGCTCAATTAAATTATACCGATAATGATGGGGATGGATTTGGAGCTTCTCCATTTCTTCCTGTTGGTGGCGTTTTAAATGCCAGTGATTGTAATGATAATCAGTTGGTTTATACTGATAGTGATGGCGACGGATTTGGAGTTTTGCCGTACGTAGCTTGTTACTATTATGGAGTTTTAAACAATACAGATTGTAATGATTCTAATGCTTCTGTTTATCAAGGCAATACATTATATGTAGATGCTGATGGCGATGGATATACGCAAGGTGCAGGATTTGCATGTTATGGCGCAACCATTCCAACTGGATTTGTTACCACTTCATTAGGTTCTGACTGTGATGATAATAATGCAGCCGTTTACCAAAGCGCAACCTTATATATCGATCTAGACGGCGATCATTATACAAATGGAACAGCAGTTGTTTGTTACGGTGCAACTTTTCCAGCAGGTTACTCATTAACTTCTTTAGGAACTGATTGTAACGATAATAATCCAGCTCTTTTTGCAACTTTTACTTATTATGCTGACGCAGATGGTGACGGTTTCGGAAATCCAAATCAGTCGGTATTGGCTTGTTCACAACCAACAGGTTATGTGGTAAACGGAACCGATTGTGACGATACGAAAGCTACTGTAAATCCAGGTGCAGTCGAAGTTTGTAATGATGGATTAGATAATAATTGTGATGGACTTGTAGATAATGGTTGTTCACAAATTGTAACTACAATAAGTGCTTCACAGTGTGGCATTACACTTGCAGCTATTGACACTCCAGTTTACGCAAACCTAGTTTCAGGAGCACAAGGCTACCGATTTAAAGTAACAAATTTATCAACAGGATTAGTACAATCTTTAGATCGTTTCTTAAGAGTATTTAACATTACTTCGTTACCGGTTTACGCTTTTGCAACTACGTATCAAGTGGAAGTATCGGTTAAAATAGGTGGAGTTTGGTCAGCATTTTACGGTGCACCATGTACAGTGAGTACTCCAGCAACCACTACAAAAGTTCAGGCTTCACAGTGTGGATCAAGCATCACTCATATGAACGATGTTATTTATGCTGATTTAGTGCCATTTGCAAAAGGATACCGATTTAGAGCAACCAACATTCTAACTTTGCAACAGCAAATAGTAGACCGACAATTGCGCGACTTTAGAATGAGTTTATTGACAGCACCTGAGTATAATTCTATTTACACTATCGAAGTAGCTGTTAAAAACACAAACGGAACTTATTTACCTTACGGGCAATCATGTAACATTACCACACCAAGTTTCCCAACTACATTTTTACAAGCCAGTCAATGTGATTACACAGCAAGCAGTCTTTCGGAAGTAATTTATGCTAATAACCTAACGAATGCAACCGCTTACCGATTTAAATTAGTTAACATCGGCTTTGGTTACAATCAATTTATTGAAAGAAGTACAAGAACTTTCAGTTTAAACATGTTTACTGGATTGTTACCCGCCACGACTTACAATGTACAGGTAAGTGCTAAAATAAATGGAATTTTTGGACCTTACGGAAAAGTGTGTAGTGTAACAACTCCTGGAAGTGCAAGAGCTATTGAAACTGGTAACAGTCTATCGACAATTGAATTCAAAGCGGTAGCTTATCCAAATCCATTTGCCGATAATTTTAAATTAGATGTAAATTCAACTACTGATAACGCAGTTAAATTGAGTATTTATGACATGTTAGGAAGACAAATTGAAAATAGAGAAGTTCCTGTTTCTGAAATCAGCACATTAGAAATTGGGTCTAATTTACCTTCGGGTGTATATAATGTGATTGTAAATCAAGGTGAGAATTCACAGATATTAAGAGTAATTAAACGATAGATATTTAATTATACTATTTAAACCGTCTCGTTGTAATCAAGGAGACGGTTTTTTTTTAAGTAAACCGATAAATTGTATGCATAAGATTACGAAACGATTTTAATCAATACACAAAATTATTTTTGAAGTATATATAATTCAAGAAAATCTATACATTAGATGCCAAACAAAATTCAAATATTGAACTAAATAAAGTCTAAACAAATTTGAAAAGATAAATTTTACTTGGTGAGAATTGCGAGAGAGTAAATAAAAAACTATTTTAGCTTATAATTTTACAACTACTTAGTTTAAAAAGCCATAAATGAAAGCGTCAAAACCTACTGAAGATAAACCTGTAAAAAAAACTTCAGAACTACTTAAAGAAGATCAATCTGATATACCACAGCATGTATCGACAGTTGAAGAACTGCAGGCTACTATTGAAAAACTCCATTTGCAGTTGAATCAATCTAACATGCAGTTGGATCAATTTGCCCATACTACCAGCCATGAACTACAAGAACCTTTACGGAAAATTGTAACTTTTTCAAGAATATTACAACAAAATGATACTAAATTAAAAAATGCTGAGGTTAAAATGTACCTTGAAAAAATAGAAAGTTCATCCCATCGGTTGAGCAAGCTAATGGAAGAAATGCTTAATTTTGCGAGAGTTACAAACTACGAAAAGTTGCTTCTGAAAACTAATTTAAATGAAATTTTAAAAAGTACCCTTTTTGATTTTGAATTACTAATTGAAGAAAAAAAAGCGACCATAATTGTGCATGATTTGCCCGAAATTGAAGCGGTGCCGTTTCAAATGAGCCAAGTTTTTTATGATATTATACACAACTCTCTTAAATTTACTAAAGTAGACGTTGCGCCAATTGTAGAGATTAGCTCTCGAAAGTTGACTAAAAAAGACATGAAATCATACATAAATTTAGATCCTAAATTATCCTATTATCAATTAACCTTCAAAGACAATGGCATTGGTTTTGACCAAAAATATTCTGAACAAATTTTCACAATGTTTCAGAGGCTCAGTACTGGAGGCGAATTCCCAGGTACAGGTATCGGTTTGGCAATTTGCAAAAAAGTAGTACAAACCTATTATGGCGAAATTTTTGCAGAAGGAACTGAAGGAGTAGGAGCTATTATTCATGTTCTGCTTCCTGTTACTCAGCCTAAAAAACTTCCAGACGATATTCCTACAATATTAAAAACTTGGATCTAGATTTTTTTGAGTATCATAATTTAAAGTAAACTTAAATAGTAAGTAATTTGACCTTTATCCAGTAAAGGCTTCAATTTATTTTCTCTATTCTTGTAACATCCCAAGTTATAACTCCTTATATTTGCGAATTATTTTACTTAAAAATATAAAATGATACAACTTCACGACAAAACTTTTGAGTCCTTTATTTCTAAGGAAGAGTTAGATTTTTCTGTAGCAAATTTAGCACAACTTATTTCGGAAGATTTTCAAGATGAAGTTCCAATTTTTATTGGAGTCCTAAACGGTTCGTTTCGTTTTTTGGCTGATTTAACTAAAAACTATAACTTTCCTTGTGAAGTTAATTTTATTAAAGTAGCTTCTTATCAAGGAACGGAATCAACTAACCAAGTCAACCAAATTATAGGTTTAAATCAAGATGTAACGGGTAGAACAGTAATTATTGTTGAAGATATAGTCGATACTGGAAATACAATTGTCGAATTAAAAAAAATGTTTAAATCTCATAATGTTAAGCATTTAAAAATAGCAACATTATTTTTAAAACCAGATGCATATAAACACAATATAAAACTAGATTATGTAGGAATTAGAATTCCAAATAAATTTATTGTAGGTTATGGGTTGGATTATGATGGATTAGGCAGAAATCTAAACGAAGTTTATCAATTAGCCGAATAATTTTTTATTTAATTAAAACGCACTCTAATTTTAAAAAACCAACATCACTTTATAAAGTAAGTAAAACAATTTCAAATTAAAAATTAAAATGATTAATATAGTTCTATTCGGAAAACCTGGAGCAGGCAAAGGCACTCAGGCTGAATTTTTAAAAGATAAATACAATTTGACACATCTCTCAACGGGAGATATTTTTAGATTTAATATCAAAAATGAAACCGAATTAGGAAAACTAGCCAAAACTTTTATGGATAAAGGCGATTTAGTACCCGATGAGGTTACCATAAAAATGTTAGAAAGTGAAGTAGAAAAAAATAAAAATGTAGCTGGGTTTTTATTTGATGGTTTCCCAAGAACATTGGCTCAGGCTGATGCTTTAGATAATTTTTTAGCTTCAAAAAATAATAAAATTACCGCCACTATTGCGCTTGAGGCTGATGATGAAATTTTAATTCAACGTTTGCTCGAACGAGGAAAAACATCAGGCAGACCTGACGATCAGGATGAAGAAAAAATAAGAAACCGCTACGAAGAGTATAACCTTAAGACAGCTCCTTTGATGCATTATTATAAAGCACAAGGCAAATATTATGAAGTTGATGGAATTGGCTCGATTGAACAAGTAACACTCAGGTTAAGTTCAGTTATAAATAGTTTGTAAACGTTTAGATATAAAGCAAAATAATAAGTTACATAACTTTTACTAAACTTTAGATTCACAAATTTAAAAAATGGAAATTTTAATAATATTTTTTCTAATACTACTTAACGGAGTTTTTTCAATGTCAGAAATTGCATTGATTTCTGCACGAAAAAGTCGTTTAGAAACCGCTGCAAAAAAAGGTCATAAAAATGCTAAGGTTGCACTAGATTTAGTTAATTCGCCTAACAAGTTGTTATCAACAGTTCAAATAGGTATTACACTTATAAGCATATTAACGGGTATATATTCTGGCGATAAAATCACGATGAATGTTCAAAATTTTGTAGAAAGTTTTGCTTCACTAAAACCTTATGCGCATTCTATAGCAGTGGGAATTGTAGTAGTAATATTAACTTTTTTTTCGTTAGTATTAGGAGAATTATTACCTAAAAGGATAGGGCTTAATTATCCCGAAACTATTGCTAAATCAATGGCAATTCCTATGAAATTTGTTTCTCAAGTTACTGCACCATTTATTTGGTTGCTTACAAAATCGACTGATTTTTTATTAAATAGATTGAATATAAAACCAACAGCTGACGGAAAAGTTACCGAAGACGAAATAAAAGCCATCATTAAAGAAAGTACTGAAGAAGGGGAAGTTCAAGAAATTGAACAAAACATTGTAGAGCGGGTTTTCCACATTGGCGATCGCAAAGTAAATTCGCTCATGACCCATCGAACAGAAATTGAATTCCTTACAATTGCTGATTCTGTAGCCGAAATAAAAAGTAAAATTTTAATCAATTTACATTCGTTTTATCCGGTTTGTAAAGATAATTTAGACACTATTATTGGAGTAGTTTCGCTTAAAGAATTATTTCTAAACCTTGAAAATCCAGATTTTGATTTGAACCTAATTTGTAAAAATCCAGATTATCTAATAGAGCAAACATCAGTTTACAAAGCTCTTGAAAATTTTAAAAAAACTAAAATTCATATCGCTTTTATAGTTGACGAGCATGCTATTTTTCAAGGGATTTTATCACTTAATGATATCTTAGAAGCCTTAGTAGGCGAAGCCTCAGATTTTGATGATGATGAATATAAACTTGTAGCTAATGATGACGGAACTTGGCTTGTGGACGGACAATATTCGTTGCACGATTTTCTAACTTATTTTGATATGGATGAACTTACTAATGATTATGAGGTAACAACTCTTAATGGTTTTTTTGCAACCGAACTAGGAAAAATACCTATCCAAGGAGAAAAATTAATTTGGAATAAGCTTGAGTTTCAAGCTCACAAAATGAATGGAACGATGATAGATAAAGTGGTTATTAAAACCTATAAGGAATAAATTAAAGTAATCAGTGAACACTGTTAAATGTTGAGTTTATTTTGATTTCTTAACACTATTCACTCAAAAATAAATAAATATAAGATTAGTATTAAGTTTTCAAATAAGCTGACTTACTGAACACCAAAAACTGATAACTGAACACTAAAAAAATGACAGAAGGAAACTTTGTAGATTACGTTAAAATATATGTTACTTCTGGACGTGGAGGTAAAGGATCTACCCATTTGCACCGAGAAAAATTTATCGAAAAAGGAGGTCCTGATGGAGGTGATGGTGGTCGTGGCGGACATGTATATCTTAAAGGGAATAAAAGTTTATGGACACTTTTTCATCTCAAATTTGTAAAGCATATGCGAGCAGGGCATGGTGGCGATGGCGGAAGCTCTCGAAGTACTGGTCACGATGGTGAAGATAAGTTTGTAGAAGTACCTTTAGGAACAGTAGTAAAAGACATAGAAACAGGCGAAATTCTATTTGAAATTACACAACATGATGAGGTTAAAATTCTAGCTCCAGGAGGTAAAGGTGGTTTAGGAAACTGGCATTTTAGAAGTTCCACAAACCAAACGCCGCGTTATTCTCAACCGGGAATGCCATCGACTGAAATTGATGTTATTATGGAGCTCAAAGTTCTTGCTGATGTTGGTTTAGTTGGTTTCCCAAATGCGGGAAAATCGACTTTATTATCGGTTTTAACCTCTGCTCGTCCTAAAATTGCCGACTATGCTTTTACAACTTTAAAACCAAATTTAGGAATTGTTGCTTACAGAGAATTCCAATCGTTTGTTATGGCAGATATCCCTGGAATTATTGAAGGTGCTGCAGAAGGAAAAGGACTTGGACATTATTTTTTAAGACATATTGAGCGCAACGCTGCTTTGTTATTTTTAGTTCCTGCCGATGCAGTAAACATCAAAAAAGAATATGAAATTTTGTTAGACGAACTTCGGAGATACAATCCAGAAATGTTAGATAAAGACCGACTTTTAGTCATTTCAAAATGTGACATGCTGGACGATGAATTAAAAACAGAATTGAGTGTCCAACTCGATAAAGAAATTAAAGGACTGCCCGTTTTATTTATATCATCGGTGGCACAACAAGGATTGCAAGAGTTAAAAGATACGCTATGGCAAATGCTAAATGTAGAAGACCAAAAACCAGAGAACAGTCATAATATCACTGATATTGCAAATCTGAAACCAGAATAAACTATATAATCCTGTCATTTTTTTGGCTTTTTTTTT
>JACMPO010000082.1 GCA_014377455.1 Flavobacterium sp. | reverse complement strand
GTTTAAAAGTCATATTGACGGTTCGTACCATTTTTTTACTCCCGAGAATGTAATGGAAATTCAGCGCACGATTGGTGCAGATATTATTATGGCTTTTGATGAATGTACACCATATCCTTGTGATTACAAATATGCCCAACGTTCTATGAAAATGACCCATCGCTGGCTGGATCGTTGCATCAATCATCTAGAAAAATTGCCGTTTAAATATGGTTTTGAACAAACTTTTTTCCCTATTGTTCAAGGAAGTACTTTTAAAGATTTACGAATGCAGAGTGCCGAATATATTGCTAATTCTAATCAACAGGGAAATGCAATTGGCGGATTATCGGTTGGCGAACCTGCCGAAGATATGTATGCAATGACTGAGGTGGTTTGTGACATTTTGCCCGAAGATAAACCTAGATATTTAATGGGTGTAGGTACACCAATTAATATTTTAGAAAACATAGCACTTGGAGTTGACATGTTCGATTGTGTTATGCCAACCCGAAATGCTCGAAACGGAATGCTTTTTACGGCAAATGGCACCATAAATATTAAAAACAAAAAATGGGAAGACGATTTCTCTCCAGTAGACGAAATGGGAATTACGTTTGTAGATACCGAATATACTAAAGCTTATTTGAGGCATCTTTTTGCAGCTAACGAGTATTTAGGAAAACAAATTGCCACAATTCATAACCTCGGATTTTACATGTGGTTGGTTCGAGAAGCCAGAAAACATATCTTAGCAGGCGATTTTAGAGTTTGGAAAGAAATGATGGTTAAAAATATGAGTCAACGATTGTAAAAAATTTTAAAGGTTTAAAAGTTCAAGATTTATAAGTTTAATTGATTGATTGGTTTTGAAAAACGACATTAAACCATTTTAAACATTTATAATAAATAATAAAGATGTTATCAATATTAGATAAATACATTTTAAAACGCTATTTGGCTACATTTTCAGTAATGTTATTGCTTTTTATTCCTATAGGAATCACAATTGATGTGTCCGAAAAAGTGAATAAAATGCTTGAAAATCATGTGCCTTTCAAAGCAATAGCCATGTATTATGTTGATTTTACTATTTATTTTGCAAATCTTTTATTTCCGATATTTCTGTTTTTATCCATAATATGGTTTACCTCAAAACTGGCAAATAATACTGAAATTATTGCGATTTTGAGTTCAGGAATTTCATTTACACGATTTTTAAGACCTTATATTATAGGTGCAACTTTTGTGTCAATATTTGCGTTGCTTATGGGATTTTTTCTTGTGCCAAAAGCTAGCGATGGCTTTAATAATTTTAGATACATTTATTTAATTGGAAATGGACAAAACGAAATGCGTAATAATTCAAATGTGTTTCGACAAATAAGTGATGACGAATATATTTATGTCAGTAGTTTAAACCCAGACTCCAAAATGGCTTTCGATTTTTCATTAGAAAAATTTAATAAAGACAAAACACTAGCTTACAAAATTACCGCAAACAGAATAAAATTCAATCCAAAAGACAGTACCTATACCATGTTTGACTATACTAAAAGAACTGTAGGTCCGCTAGATGATATTATTGAAAAATCACCAAAAAAAGATGCTATTTTCAGTTTTGAACTCGACGATTTGACGCCTGTAGTTTATATCGCTGAAACACTTTCATACACAAACTTGGTAAAATTCATAAATAAAGAAAGAGCGCGTGGGTCATCTAATATCAATACCTACCTAGTTGTACTTTACAAAAAATATAGCATACCCGTTTCGGCATTTATTTTAACGATTATAGCTGTTGCAGTTTCTTCTATGAAGCGCAGAGGTGGTATGGGAATGAATCTTGCAATAGGGATTTTATTAGCTTTTGCATTCATATTTTTTGATAAAATATTTGGGGTTTTAGCATCAGCCTCGACAGTGCCACCCTTATTAGCAGTTTGGTTTCCTAATATTGTGTTCGGGATTTTAGCTATATTTTTGCTACGCAATGCAAAGCGATAAACTAAAAAGCTATTTACACCTGCACCTGATAGTTTTTATCTGGGGGTTTACTGCCGTTTTAGGCAAACTAATATCTCTTGACGCGCTCCCTTTGGTTTGGTTCAGGATGCTTTTTGCTGTTGGATTTATCTATATTTTTATAAGGCTTAAAAAACTACCTATTCAAATTTCAAAAAAAGATAGCATCCGTTTATTAATTGCAGGACTGATAATTGCCCTTCATTGGTTCACATTTTTTAAAGCAATTAAAGTTTCTAATATATCCATAACATTGGCATGCTTATCGACAGGAGCATTTTTTACTTCGTTGATTGAACCTATTTTTTTTAGAAAAAAAATTATTTGGACAGATATATTCTTCGGAATAATAGTAATAATTGGATTATATTTTATTGCAAAATCTATAAATACTGATCAACTGGGGTTGCTTCACTCTATAGTATATGGAGGTAATAAATACCTTTT
>JACMPO010000081.1 GCA_014377455.1 Flavobacterium sp. | reverse complement strand
GCTGCACAAGGCGGCGTTGCTTCAACCAGTTTTTGCCGGTATTCGTCAGTAAACCTTTGCCCAGATATTTCCCTAAAACATGGGTTTGAATGGCAGATTTCTCATAATTTTTTTGATTCTTCCGCAACACATAATCAAACAGTTCGGGATCGCGGCTAAAGACAAAGCGCTTTTTCACCAAAAACGAAAGTAAAGTGTAAGTTTCTCCCAGTTCCTGAAAATTCTGAGAAATAATAGCGATCGGATCACTGTTCAACTTCAACAAGGTTTTCCAGATATTTTTCTCGCTGACTTTTGGTGGATAATTGTACACAGTTCTGTTTTGTATTTGTAGCGAAATTACGGGAAAATATTTTGGGAAAAAACCGATTTGTTACATAATTAAAAATTAGATAATACTATATAAATGACTCGTGAGTTTTATAAAAAATAGATTTTTGAAAAGAATAAATCTCTTTACGTATATTTGATGTTAAACAATAAATTTATATAAATGATTGAAGCAGTTTCCAAATTTGTAGTAGCAAAAGATTTATCTTTTTCAGGGATTTTGCATGATATAAAAAAATCTCCAACAAGTTTATCTCCGATCTTTGAAGCATTTACTAATGCTTTAGAATCTTTGAAAACCAAAAAGAAAGATGATGAAAGATTTGGAAATGGTAAAATTTTTATATCAATATATGCAAATGAATTAACTGATAGCACTTCAGAATTCAGAGCGCTTGAAATATTTGACAACGGGGTAGGTTTTAACGAACTAGAATTTAAGAGGTTTAATACATTTAAAGATAATTCAAAAGGTTATAAAAATCTTGGTTCTGGAAGGATCCAATTTGTTCATTTTTTTGATAGAACAACAGTCAAAAGTGTTTTTAAAAAAGATGATCAATACTTTGAACGAGAATTTGTTGTATCAAAAAGTAAATCATTTCTAAATAATAACGCAATAGTAAAACAAAATTTTTGCGTCACTACAGACAAGCAAGATACTTATACAAAAGTTATATTTACTAGTCTTTTAGAACAAAGTCAAAAATACAATTCATTAAATGATGACTCTTTAAAAGAAGAATTAATCAGACGGTATTTACATTATTTTTGTTTTAATTCAAATGAAATACCTGAAATTATTATTGATTTTTACATCGATAATGTTTTAAAAACAACTTCTAAAATTGATAAATTTGACATTCCAAAATATGATAAAAAAGAAAATTTTGAAGTAAATTATAGTAAAACAAGTGATGATGCCAAAACGATTGAAAAATCTACAAAAACAGAATCTTTCCTTATAACAACTTTCAAAGTTCAAAGGAAATTATTAGATGTTAATGACTTAAAATTAATATCAAAAGGAGAAGTTGTAGAGGACACAAAAATTAATTTGACAGGCATCTCAAAAAACGATAATATTGAAGGGAACAAATATCTTGTACTCATTTCAGGAAATTTTATTGATGAAAAGGATACTAATATTAGAGGCGAATTAGATATTCCATCTAAAAATTCCAGCAAAGTATTTAATGCTTTTAATTCTGAAATTATCTTTCTTGAGGATATTGAAATAAATGCCAATGAAAAGTTGAAAAATTTATATCCAGAAATTGAACAAATCATTGCAAAGCATGAAAATGAATTAGAATATTTGAAAGAAATGTTTCTAATTGAGGAGGATGAAAATGTTGATATTTCTTTTAATGACGATGACAAAAGGATATTAGAGAAATTCTATGAAGCGCAAGCAAAAAAAGAAGCAAGAATTGATGCTTCGATAAAAGAGTCAATTGATCGATTAGAGGATTTAGATACAACTTCTGAAAATTATCAGGATGAATTAGAAAAAGAAATTGATAAACTGGTTAGAATTTTACCTGAACAAAATAAAAGAACTTTAAGTCATTATGTTGCAAGAAGAAAATTAGTTCTCGAATTATTCTCTAAAATTCAGGATAAAAAGTTAAAGATTCAGAATGACGAGTCCAGAGTAAAAGATGAAGCACTAATACACAATCTTCTATTTACTCAAAAGTCAACAAATACATACGGAAGTGATTTATGGATTTTAAACGAAGAGTTCATTTATTTCAAAGGTAACTCTGAATTTCTTTTAAGAGATTTAGAATTGGATGGAAAGAAAGTCTTTCAAAGTGAATTTACGAAAGAAGAAGAAAAATATTTGAATTCTCTTGGAAAAAAGAGATTAGATAAAAGGCCTGACGTTCTTCTATTTCCTGAAGAAGGAAAATGTATTATAATAGAATTCAAAGCGCCAAAAGTTAATGCTTCTGAACATTTGACTCAAATTAATATGTATGCTTCGTTAATTCGAAATTACACACACAAAGAATTTGAAATAAAGACATTTTACGGATATCTAATTGGTGAAGGAATTGAATCAAAAGATGTTCAAGGCAGTGTATCAACATTTGAATATTCTCAGAACTTTGATTATCTATTTAGTCCCTCTCAAAAAGTAATTGGATTTGATGGGAATGAAAATGGATCAATTTACACAGAGGTTTTAAAATATTCATCGCTTTTAGAAAGAGCCACATTAAGAAATAAAATTTTTATTGAAAAACTAGGACTAAAAATATAATATATGTTGATTGAAAATTTTTTTTATAAAAGTCATTTTTTAGATATGTTTGTTTTAAAACCTTTATGGATGATTCGAGGTACATGGGATTTGTTTTGGGATACAGATAGTAAAAGGTATCTTGTAGAAGAAGATAGTTTTGGTAATGAAATAAATGATTTAATCAGCGAACTGGAAAGTATTAGTCCGCCAGAAAATTACCATGATAATGAAGATATTCTTGCAGAATATGTTGATAAAAAACTAAACTGGGGAATGAAGAAAATAAAAAAAAAGTGGATTGGTGCAGATTATAAAGTAATACTTGAGCAGGGAGGATTTGGTGATATTGATGAAAAAAATTTAGTTTTAGCTGCCAGTGGAAGAATCCATGCAGCAATAAAATTTGGGCAAAAACATTTTGATGAGATGGAGAATGGTCATATGATAATCTTATCAAATGTTTTATCAATTATTTTATTTCATAGATATTGTAATCAATAATTCTTAATTTAATCCTAAACAAACGCACTAAACCCCGTAATACTTCTCCCCACAATCAAAGAATTAATTTCCTTCGTGCCTTCGTAGGAATAAATAAATTCGGCATCCGCGACAAATCTGATAACAAAAAAACTCCCGAAAAAATCGGGAGTTTC
>JACMPO010000080.1 GCA_014377455.1 Flavobacterium sp. | reverse complement strand
GGTGGCAAAGTAATTACATTATCTACTTTGGGTTCACAAAAAGCCCTGAAGATTAAGTCTAATACTTCGTCACTTCCGTTACCGAGTAAAATTTGTTTTGTATTTATATTTTTTAGCTTCGACAAAACCGATTTTACATTGTTTTGCTGCGGATCTGGATACCGATTCACGCCATTGTTGAACGGATTTTCATTGGCGTCTAAGAAAATCATATTGGCTGTATCGAAATCCTCAAATTCATCACGTGCGGATGAATAAGGCTTCATCGATTTGACGTTTTCTCTAGTTAAATTATTTATATTAAAATTCATCGTTTGTTTTTTTTTATTACTTTTGTCTTATCAAAGTACGTTTTGGACGTATAGAGTAGGTGAAATTGAGCATAACTCGTTGATATTTAAACCAACTATTTTATGATAGTTGGTTTTCTTTTATACATTGTTGCCATACAAAGTTCCTTTTTCCCTTTTCTAACTTCTTCAACATAATAGAAAGTCGCATTAATTATTGCTTCATAAAGTATAATATGATTACCCATTCTATTTTTAGAAACATAAATGATATTTTGTGATTTTACAATTTGTGGAACCAACTCAAAATCTTCTTCAGTTATTGCGATTTGACCTCTTCTTTTTTCTATATCCTCATTTCCGTGATTTTTCAAAGTGTGGTTAATTCCAAATTTATCAATTATTCGTTTAAAACCAACCAATTTAAAACCAGTTTTTATTTCTATTGTTTCAGCCTCCATTTCATCAATAATACAAATCTGAAACTTTGAATTTACAGGACTTTTACTATTTTTCGCAAATTCAACTAATTGTTTTATTTCATTTTCCATATACTAATTTTAAAAAAGAGTAAAGAAAATAGAGAATAGAAGATAGATTTTTAGAAGTTCAATATTCTCTCTTTGTTTTATATTCTTTTTTCTATTTGTGCTAATCTCAAAGTCACTGCATTTTTGTGCGCTTGCAATCCCTCGGCTTCTGCCATAATTTCTATGGCTTTTCCAATCTTTTGAATTCCTTTTTCGGTTATTTTTTGGAATGTCATCGATTTGGTAAAACTATCCAAATTTACGCCGCTGTAATTCTTGGCATAACCATTTGTCGGCAAGGTATGATTGGTTCCCGAAGCGTAATCTCCAGCACTTTCTGGCGTATAGTTTCCTATAAAAACAGAACCTGCATTCTGTATATTATTAACATAAAAATCTTCGTCTTTGGTGCAAACAATAAAGTGTTCAGGGCCATATTCATCAATTAATTCCAAAGCAATTTTATCATTTTCGACAAAAATCAATTTCGAATTGGCAATCGCTTTTTCGGCAATCGCTTTTCTTGGCAAAACTTCCAATTGGGATTGAATTGCTGCCTCAACTTCGTCAATCAAAGCTTTTGAAGTTGAAACCAAAATAACTTGGCTGTCTATTCCGTGTTCCGCTTGGCTTAATAAATCCGATGCTACAAACGCTGGAATGGCAGCATCATCGGCAACAATTAGTAATTCACTTGGTCCTGCCGGCATATCGATTGCCACGCCAAATTGGGTTGCGAGTTGTTTTGCCACAGTCACAAACTGATTGCCTGGGCCGAAAATCTTGTACACTTTTGGTATAGTTTCCGTTCCGAAAGTCATTCCTGCAATGGCTTGTATTCCGCCTACTTTCAAGATTTTGGTAACGCCACATAAATTGGCAGCATATAAAATTGCGGGATTTATTTTACCCATTTTATCTGGTGGCGAACACAAAATAATTTCTTTGCATCCTGCAATATTGGCTGGAACGGCAAGCATTAAAACGGTCGAAAATAATGGTGCTGTTCCTCCTGGAATGTACAAACCCACTTTTTGAATCGGTCTTTTTTCTTGCCAGCAATACACGCCTTCGATAGTTTCAACCTCAACTTTAGCTGTTTTTTGAGCCGAATGAAATTTTTCGATGTTTAATTTTGCTAATTGAATGGCATTTTTTAATTCATTAGAAACCAAAGTAATTGCCTGTTCAATTTCTGTTTGAGTAACTTCAATATTTTCGAATTTGGCACCATCAAAAAGTGAAGTATATTTGGCTACAGCCTCATCTCCTTTTTTTTCAACGTCCCTGAAAATTTCCTTGACGGTAAGTCCAATATCATCGATCGTTTTTGTTGGTCTTTTTAGGATTTCTGACCAAATTTCGGGTTTTGGATTATATATTTTATTCATTGTTTATAATTAAAAGTTATGGGTTAAGTGTTATGAGTAAAACGTTAAACTCATAACACATCACTGAATTTTTATAGCACCATTTTTTCGATTGGGCAAACTAGAATACCTTCGGCACCAGCTTCTTTTAGTTGGTCAATTACATCCCAAAAAGTGTCTTTGTCAATTACGGAATGCACGCTACTCCAACCTTCCTGTGCTAATGGCATTACGGTAAGACTCTTTAAAACGGGTAGAATTTTGCCTATGGCTTCTATTTTGTCATTAGGAACGTTCATCAAAATGTATTTTGATTTTCTAGCTCTTAATACTGATTCGATTCGGAATATAAGGGTATCAATTATTTTTTGAGATTCTGGGCTCACTTTTGGAGAAACCGCTAAAACTGCTTCACTTTTAAAAATAACTTCAACCTCTTTTAAATTATTTTTAAATAAAGTACTTCCGCTAGAAACGATATCTACAATTG
>JACMPO010000079.1 GCA_014377455.1 Flavobacterium sp. | reverse complement strand
GTTTTTACCTAAATTTTTAACAGATGCTGTTTACAACTTTATAGCAAAAAATAGATATAAGTGGTTAGGAAAAAAAGAACATTGTTTGATTCCAACCGAATCTATTAAAAATAAGTTTTTATAAATAAAAAAATCTCAAACTGGATGAGTTTGAGATTTTTAAATTATCTAAATTTTTAAATTATTCTTTAACTAATTTTTTTGTTACCGTACCTTTATCAGATGTGATTTTCATCATGTAAACACCCGTATTTAATTCAGAAACTAAGATTTGATATTCGTTTACATTATCTACATTTACATTTTTAACAATTCTGCCATTAATATCAGAAATTTCAACATTCGTTAAAATGCCATCAGTAGAAGTTACATTTACAGTATTTACTGTTGGATTCGGATATACAGAAAGTTTGTTATCTGCAAATGGAGTATTTGCATTTACTCCAAGTAATGTATCGGTTGCATCAAAACGCAAAACAATATTGTCTATAATAGCTGTTGCAGCAGAAGTATTACCAGTTGCAGAATTAACACTGTATCTAAACTGAGTTAAATCTACCAATGGCTCTCCTGGTGTAAATGCTGTATCGTCAGAATTAAAAAGCCCGTTAGCCTCTTTCCAACTTACAAGACCTGTATTAAAATTGTAAGAAACACCAACTTTATACCAAGTATTTGGAGTCAAAACTACATCAACTGGAGTAGCAGGAGTTGTAGAATTATCAACACCTAATTTGAAAGTATAATAACCAGCAACTGGTGGATTTGCGGTATTAAATACGTAAGCCCACCCTCTTATAACTCCTGTTGTTAAAACAGCAGGTGTAGCAGAAGGAGAAATAGGTCCAGGTGCATAATATAAACCAGCAACAGCAATATTATTTGTGTCGAAAATATAAGTTCTTAAAGTATTATATGACGTTGAAACAGGTCCTGTATAAAAATCATATTCCAAAATAGCAATATCATTTCCTGCATTTCTGAAAGCCCAATCAGAAGTGAAATCATGAAACAAAGCACGACTCTGGCTTGTAGTTGCTGTAGCAGCCGATGGCGAACCATTTATTTGAAACACATTTCCATGAGGTGCTGCAGTACTGATTACTTGAAAATCCGAATTTTGCCCAGCAGGAACTGCAGCAGGATTTACTAATGTGAACCAGCCATTTTGACCTGGAGTTGTACCGTTAGTGGCTGTACCAACATTACCAACAGTTAATGCTGTACAATCTTCTGTAAAAATAACCTGAGCATTTGAAAATAAACAAGTTAGTAAAGAAATAGAAAGTAGAATTTTTTTCATAATTAATGTATTTTAATTGAATTTCAAAATTAATAATTAAAATTCACTTAATCATAATTTTAACTATTTTTTTCCCATTTCCCAACTACTGATGTTGCTAATGCATTTCCTAATACATTAGTAGCACTTCTAAACATATCACAAAAGTGATCTATTGGAAGAATCAAGGCTATCCCTTCAATTGGGATTTTGAACATACCACAAGTTGCTGCAACTACAACTAAACTTGCCCTTGGAACTCCTGCAATCCCTTTACTTGTAAGCATTAAAACCAAAAGCATTGTCATTTGAGTTGGAATATTTAACGGTACATTATAGACTTGTGCTATAAAAATACTAGCAAATGTCATATACATCATACTACCATCAAGATTAAAAGAATAACCTAATGGCAACATAAACGAAACTACTTTATCTTTCACACCAAATCGTTCCAACTCTTCTGTTAATTTAGGAAATACAGCTTCTGAACTTGTTGTTCCAAAAGCTATTACTAACGGACTTATTATCCGTTTCAACAAAACCGTCATTTTGCTTTTTAGAAAAAGATAGCCTATTAATAACAAAAAAATCCAAAGCGATCCAATTCCAACTAGAAACGAACTAAAGAATTTAGCGTAGGTGATGAGTAAATCGTTTACATCTTTTATCGCAAAAACGCCGGCAATAGCACCAAAAACTCCAAGAGGTGCAAATTTCATTACGTAATTTACCATTTTCAAAATAATGTGAGACGATTTTTCTAATGCATTAATTACAGGTTTAACTGTGTTTCCAATAGATGCTGCAGCTAATCCGAAAAAAATTGAAAAAATTACAATTTGCAATATTTCATTATTTGCCATTGCCTCAACAATACTTTTAGGAATAATATGTTCAACAAAGTTTTGAGCCGAAAATCCTTGCGTTTTGTCAGCTACTTCTGTTGCAGTGGTGTAATCGATATTACCAAGTTTAAGTCCAACGCCAGGTTTTAAAAAATTTACCCAAAACATTCCAATTAATAATGATATAAATGATGCTGAAAAAAACCAAGCCATGGCTCTACCACCAATTCTTCCAACCGATTTTACATCACCTAGTTTTGCAATTCCAACAACTAATGTTGTAAAAACCAATGGCGAGATAATCATTTGAACTAATCGAATAAAAATTGTGGCTAACATTTTTATTTTATCACTAAAACTTTTTGCGTCTTCTTCAAGATAATTTTGATGAATTAAAATTCCAAGAAAAGCACCCAAAATCATCGCAATTAAAATTTGAAATGTCAGATTGCTATATATTGATTTTTTTTGAGATGTTATAGTATCCATTGATTATAAATATGTTTTGTTTAAAAGATAAAAATCAGCTAAAACTAAAGCTGTCATTGCTTCTACAATTGGAACTGCTCTGGGCAAAACACAAGGATCATGTCTGCCTTTACCTTGTCGTTCCACAATAGTATTTTGATTGGTTAACACTTCTTGGTTTTGTATTAAAGTGGCAACTGGCTTGAAGGCAACCCGAAAATAAATATCCATTCCATTTGAAATTCCACCTTGAATTCCGCCAGAAAAATTTGTTTTAGTGGTCCCGTTTTCATTAAATAAATCGTTATGTTCACTTCCTTTCATTGTAGCACCACTAAATCCACTTCCAAATTCAAAACCTTTTACTGCATTTATAGATAGCATTGCTTTTCCAAGTGCCGCGTGAAGTTTATCAAAAACTGGTTCTCCCAAACCTATTGGCACATTTTGAACAACACAAGTTATGGTACCACCAACAGTATCGCCTTGCTTTTTTATTTCCTTAATATATGCTTCCATTTTGAAAGCTGTTTCTAGATCAGGACAACGCACAGCATTAGATTCGATCAAAGAAAAATCCAATTCTTGATAGGATTTGTCAGTAAAAATAGTTCCAACAGATGAAACAAAAGCATTAATTTTAATAGTAGCTAAAACTTGTTTAGCAATTGCTCCAGCCACAACGCGACTTGCAGTTTCTCTTGCAGAACTTCTGCCACCACCGCGATAATCTCGTATGCCATATTTTTTTTCATACACATAATCGGCATGACTTGGACGATACGAATCTTTTATATGAGAATAATCGTCAGATTTTTGATTAGTGTTTGGAATTAAAAAACCAATAGGTGTTCCCGTAGTTTTTCCTTCAAAAATTCCAGATAAAATTTGAACTTCATCTTCTTCCTTACGTTGGGTAACAATTGCTGATTGTCCAGGTTTCCGACGTTGCATTTCACGCTGAATCGCTTCTAAATTAAGTGTGATTCCAGCTGGACAACCATCTATTATTCCTCCAAGTGCTTCTCCATGCGACTCTCCAAAAGTTGTAAGTTTAAATAAAGTTCCAATGCTATTTCCAGCCATTACAGTGATGTTTTCAACAAATATAAGTTATTTTTTGGAATTTAAAATTTGAAAATATGAACTATCTCAACTGTTTGCTATTGGCTAAAAGTAGTTTCTTAACTTTTAATTTCAGTTGTAATAACAATAGAATCTTTACTTTGTTTAAATTCAAAATCAAGTCAGATGAAAAAGCGAAAAGTGGAATTAGTTGTCATTTCTGATGTTCATCTGGGCACATTTGGATCGCATGCCAAGGAGTTAACTAATTATTTATCGGGTATTAAGCCAAAAATTTTAGTCTTAAATAGCGATATAATTGATATTTGGCAATTTAGGAAATCCTATTTTCCAAAATCGCATCTTAAAGTCATAAAGAAAATATTAGATATGACTACTAAAGGAACTAAAGTGTATTATATTACAGGAAATCATGACGAAATGTTGCGCAAATTTAGTGATACCTTTATTGGTAATTTTTGCATAATAGATAAACTAGTTTTAAATCTGGACGGTAAAAAAGCATGGATTTTTCATGGTGATGTTTTTGATACCTCGGTGCAACATTCAAAATGGATTGCAAAACTAGGCGGTTTGGGTTATGATTATTTAATATTAATTAATCGATTTGTAAATTGGTGTTTAAAAAAACTGGGGAAAGAACCTTATTCGTTTTCTAAAAAAATAAAAGCGAGTGTAAAATCGGCAGTAAAATTTATTTCGGATTTTGAAACAACTGCAACTGATTTAGCAATTGAAAAAAAATATGATTATGTAATTTGTGGACACATTCATGAGCCAAAAGTTGTAACAAAAACTAATAAAAATGGTTCAACTTTATATTTAAATTCAGGTGATTGGGTTGAAAATCTTACCGCTTTGGAATACAATAAAAAAAGATGGAAATTGTATAAACACATCAATACCATAGAAACTGAAGAAGAAGATTTATTTGAAATGGACGAATTAATCAACCAGCAATTAATAGCATCGGTAGTCATCTAAAAAAAATAGCTACAATCTCAGTTCTAAACCAGATATTGCTTTTATATAAATATTGAAACCTGTAACTATATAACTATTTCATTCCGTTGTGTAACATCTTAATAAAATAAATGGTTAATTTTGCACTAACTAATTATATAAAAACATTATGAAAAAATTAATTTTTACAGCTTTTTTACTATTCGCTTTAGTATTAGGAGCACAGTCGCAAGTAGCGTCTAAAAATGCTTTAGGACTTAGACTAGGAAGCAATGACGGTTTTGGTGGAGAAATTTCTTACCAACGAGAATTATCTAAAAGCAATCGATTAGAATTTGATTTAGGTTTTAGAAACAGCAAAAATGTTGATGCTTTTAAGGCAGTAGGATTGTATCAATGGGTATGGAATATTGATAAAGGATTCAACTGGTATGCTGGTTTAGGTGCTGGTATTGGAAGTTTTAGTTATAGCTATTATGATGGTAATAAAAACCAAAAAAATACAGGAACTTTCGGTTTACTAGCAGGAGATATTGGGATTGAATACAACTTTGATGTGCCAATACAGTTAGCTTTAGATTATCGCCCAGAGTTTTATTTAAACGCTAATGATTACAGAAGCACTAATTTTGGTTCAGATATTGCTTTAAGCATCAGATACCGATTTAACTAATATTATAATAAAGAGTTTCGACTTTTAAAATTGAACCACTAATTTGTTTTGAAACAATTAGTGGTTTTTTTGTTTAAAACATTTTATGAATAATAAAAATAGTAGGTCGATTGTGCAAATCAATTTTGGCTTTTTTCCAATCGGCTACTCGTAACGTTTTTAAATATTCTGATGGTAAAGTTAAGTCAGTTGCGATACACAAACTTGTATTTGGTTGCAATGTTGAAAGTAAATCGTCTAAAAATTTATTGTTTCTAAACGGAGTTTCAATAAAAATTTGTGATTGATTTTTGTCAAAAGATAGTTTTTCATAATTTTTGATAGCTCCTTTTTTTTCAGATTTATCAATGGGTAAATAACCGTTAAAAGCAAAACTTTGTCCATTCATTCCCGATCCCATCATGGCTAATAAAATAGATGATGGACCAACAAGAGGTACCACTTGGATTCCTTTTTCGTGCGCTAGTTTTACAATTACTGCACCAGGATCTGCCACGCCAGGACAACCTGCTTCACTCATTAATCCCATATTAAACCCTTGTAAAAGTGGCTTAATCATTTCATTAAATTCTTTGTTATCAGTATGCTTGTTTAGTGTACTTAGCACTAAACTCGATTGGATTTTTTCTGGCGAAATACTTTTTATAAATTTTCGGGCTGTTTTTTCGTTTTCAACAATATAATGATCAATAAATTCTACTGTTCTCTTTATAGTTTGAGGCAAAACTTCCATTGGATCGCATTCGCCAAGTGTAATGGGAATTAAATATAATTTTCCTAACAAATTAGCTGCATTCATTTATAGATTATTGAAATTGTTTTATAAATCTGAATTAAAAAAATTTAATTAATATTGATTAGTTGTCAATAAAACCAATGTACAAGCAACTTCTATTTTAATTTTATTCAATTCCAAAAGCTGATAAAACTCTGGATTTTCTGTTCCTGGATTAAAAATAACACGTTTGGGTTGTGCTTCAACTATATAATTATAATAATCGCGTTGTCTTAAGGCATTTACATATAAAGTTACCGTGTTTATATTGGTCACTGGAATTGCTTTTGTGTTGATTTTTATGCCAGCAACTTCGCCAGCATTTTGTCCAATTGCTATAACAGAATTTCCTTTTTCGACTAGCATTGTAATGGCTTTAAAAGCATATCGTTCAGGCTTTGTGGACGCACCAATAACCAAAGTTTTTTTATTTTTCATTTTACAAAAATACAAAAATTAGTTGTTTGGTCAGCTAAATTAACTTTAGGTTGTTTTTAATTTTAACTTTGTTATATCTAGGCAAACTAACTTTACAAAAAAAATATGGAAGTATTTATCTTTTTATTAGCTGCGTTATTTTCAGTTTTAAACCCAATAGGAACAGTTCCTATTTTTGTAGGATTAACTCAAGATTATACAAAACAAGAACGTTCAAGAGTTTCATTTAAAACAGCATTAAATGTATTTGTAATTTTAATTATTTCATTTTTTATAGGTCAATATGTATTGAAATTTTTTGGGATAACAATTCCAGCTTTGCGAATTGCTGGTGGAATTATAATTGCAAGTTCAGGATTTTCACTTTTAAACGGAAAATTTAATAAAAACAAGGGCATCAATAAAAAAGTAGAAGAAGATATTCAGAGCAGAAATGATATAGCGCTTACACCCTTAGCAATGCCAATGTTAGCAGGGCCAGGCTCAATTTCTCTTTTAATTGCTTTTTATCAAGAGCATGAAAATACTACTGATATTATTTTTTCGTGCCTTGCTATTTTGGCAGTGGCCTTTTTAATTTTTATAATTTTGAGAAGTGCTCATTATCTTGCTAAAATTTTAGGATCATCAGGAATAGTTGCAATTTCAAGAATTATTGGATTTCTAACCATAGCAATTGGAATTCAATATATTATAAGTTCTATTTTAAGCATAATTAGAGGAATTTAGATGCTGTACAATGGAAATAATATGAGATAATCTACTTAAAAAATAAAATCTTATTTCATTTAATTCATAAAACTAGCTGATTCCTAATGTTAAAAAAAATATAGTTGTTCAATAATCATACTATATTCTAATTACTATTTT
>JACMPO010000078.1 GCA_014377455.1 Flavobacterium sp. | reverse complement strand
TTTAAGATTAGTACGATTCAAAACTAAAATAAAAAAATATAATACAATTAGGGGAAACCCTAATTGGTTTAAGGATTTTTCCTTAAAAAATAATGCGGAAAAAATTTGTTATTGTATAAATAATATATTATGTTTCGAGGCTTTTAACGTAATTAGGGTTTTTCCTTAAAAAAATTAGGGTTTTTCCTTAACTCAATTAGGGTTTCCCCTAATTGTAGTAACTTAAAAGTTATAATCTTTGTAAAAATTAATTATAACCTTTAAAAACTAAGAAATTATGAGTGAAAACTTATTTGTAAAAAGAAATCAAGCTGATAATGAAGAATTGACAAAAATTGAAATTGTAAAAAGAGTAGGTGTGAGAGAAGTTCAAAAAACAGAGACGCATTATTTACTCGACTTTTCTGATGGTGCTGTTGCATCAAAGCTTTTATCATTGCTTTTATTAGATAAATACATTGATTTTGAAAAATCGTATCCCGGCATTGTAAACCTTCATGATGCTACAGATTTATCTCAAAACATAGTAGAGCAAATTAGTACTGGAAACAAGCAAGTGTATTTAACAATCGATGATTTGAATACTCATTTAGGACAGGATATTACTACCTTAACCTATTCGCATTACTTACATTTTACTGCAAATTCACTGGAACCCACATTAATTGAAACTAAAAAATTAATTGATAATTTATCTTCTTTTAAAGGAGATGATTTCTTTTTTTCTGCACCTTACATACAGAGTTTGATTTTTGAGAATACTAATTCTAATAACCTACCCATTACTTTTGTAAAAGTTAAAAATTCTTATAACCAAGACACCATTGCTTTAAGGATTCAATTTAGTAATGGAACATTGAGGTACAATGACATATCCTACAATCCGCCTCGCGGAAAAATTGTCCTTTAAAATATGAAGAGTGTACTAATTATAAATTTGTGAATGATATAATTGCCTTTATCAAAACAGTTAACCCAATATCATTTTTGGTATTAATAACTTTATGCATCACTATTGTTAACTTTAAAAAGACTAGTCTGCATACTTATTTGTTAGTTATTTTAGTAGCAAGTGCACTTAGTGAATTTTTAACGGTTTTTTTTATTATATCAAATTTTGATATTTGTATTATTTACAATTTATATTTTATAATTAATAACTTTTTTTGGCTTGTAATTCTTTGTAATTTATTACAATTAAAAAAAGTAAAATCAATCGTGATTTTACTTTTTTTACTCTTTTGTTTATTAAATATTTTATTTATAGAAAAACTAAATTTGAATTATTACACCTTTATCATCAGTGCACTTACGTATGTTTTAATTTTTGTTTATCAATGTTATTATCAATTAAATAAGGAAAACTTAAGTTTTTTTAAAACAAATAACTTTATACTGTTATTTGCTCCAATATTGTTTTTTTTGGGTATGAGCATTGTTTTTAGTTTTAGAAACTCAACAATTAAAGATGTAATTATTTTTAACAAAATAGAACTTTACACGTTTATCACTTATTTTGTAGACATCGTCTACTATTCCTTACTAAACCTATACCTCTTTAAAGAAAGAAAAAAATAAAATGATACATGATATCGCTTTTGGAATTATAATAAGTCTACTATTCATAAGTCTGGTAGTACTTTTTTGTGTGGTTTTAATAAAACTCTACATCCAAAAAATAAAAAAATATAACGCAATGATTTATGAAAACAAAATTGCTTTTCAAAAAACATTAAATAGCGCTATTGTTGAAACCCAAGAACAATTATTAACTTCTATTTCTCAAGATTTGCATGATGACGCTGGGCAAAAACTCACGGTAATTAATTTTCAGTTAGAAAATCTAAAGCTGGATCATCCTACGTGTGAGGATGATTTGAGTCCAATTTCAGAATCGGTAAAAATCTTGTCGGAGTCACTTCGACAAATTAGCCATTCGCTCAATAACAATTGGTTAATAAAAAACGGACTGATAAAAGCAATAGAACAAGAAATAAATAGGATTAAAAAAAACAAAACCATTACTGTTATCCTTTCTGTTGACGACGGTAAAAAAACATTTAAAACCGATGAACAAATTGTAATTTTTAGAATTTTTCAGGAAACAATCAACAATATTTTAAAACATGCTAAAGCAACTGAAATTAAAATTACAATTACATCTACAACCAATTTTAAAATTATGATTGAAGATAACGGAATTGGTTTTGACCAAAATGAAATAAAAGAAAAATCGTACTCTATGGGAATTGAAAACTGCATCAATAGGGCAAAAATAATTCAATACAATTTTGAAATTAAATCGCAACCTAATATAGGAACAACTGTAGTACTTCAAGAAAATAAATTACAAAATGGATCCAATTAAAATTTGCATTATTGATGATCACAAAATTGTGAGACAAGGTTTAGTCGAACTGATAGAAAAATTGGGCGATATAAAAGTAATATATGAGTTTGATAGCGGTATTGATTTCTTAAATTCGATACCGTTACCAGATGTACCCGACCTATATATTCTTGACTATTCCATGCCCAACATGACAGGAATTGAAGTTTTAAAAAAATTGGAAATTAAAAAAGAAGAATACAGAGTGTTATTATTAACCCAGCATTTTGACGAAAATATTATCGACGAAGCTTATAAGTTTGGTGCAAGAGGTTTTTTAAACAAAAGTTGCACCGCTAACGATTTGAAATGTGCCATAAACAACATAGTAACTATCGGATTCGATAATATAACTGAAATACTAAAACGGGTTAAAAACTATGATGATTCTAATCATCCTTCAGACAAAAAAAACTTTGGATTGTCTGATAGGGAATTAGAATTTTTAACACTAGTTTGCGATGAAAGAGAATTTACCTATGAGCAAATGGCAGAAAAAATGGAACTTTCTGTAAAATCGCTTGAAGGTTATCGTGTGGCTTTGTTTGACCGATTTAAAATAAAATCAAAAGTGGGACTAGTACTGTTTTCTTTCAAAAATAAATTAACAGAGCCTTTTATTTAATAGAATTTTATTTAAAATTTAGAAATCTAACAAAGCATCATCCACTAAATTCGGAATAGTAACTTTTAGTAACGGTTGGGTTTCCATAGCGCGTTTTATAGCAAATGTTGCGCCTTCGTTTCGAGCCCAACTGCGTCTTGAAATTCCGTTAGTAACATCCCAAAAAAGCATTGATTCTAAACGTTTTGATGCTTCTTTGCTTCCGTCTAACACCATCCCAAAACCTCCATTTATAACTTCGCCCCAGCCAACGCCACCACCATTATGGATAGATACCCAAGTAGCGCCACGAAAACTGTCGCCTATTACATTTTGAATTGCCATATCGGCAGTAAAACGAGAACCATCATAAATATTTGAAGTTTCTCGGTAAGGTGAATCGGTGCCAGAAACATCGTGGTGATCGCGACCTAAAATTATAGTCCCTATTTCGCCTTTGGCAATTGCTTGGTTAAAAGCTTCGGCAATTTTAATTCTCCCTTCAGTATCTGCATATAAAATTCGAGCTTGTGAACCTACGACTAATTGATTGTCTTGTGCCCCTTTGATCCATTGAATATTATCAGCCATTTGTTGCTGAATTTCTACTGGTGCAGTTTTCATTAATTCTTCTAAAACTTCACATGCAATGGCATCTGTTTTAGCTAAATCTTCTGGCTTACCAGAGGCACAAACCCATCGAAATGGACCAAAACCATAATCGAAACACATGGGTCCCATGATATCTTGTACGTAGCTGTTATATTTAAAATCGATGTGATTTTCTGCCATGACATCAGCGCCAGCGCGAGAACTTTCTAATAAAAAGGCATTTCCGTAATCAAAAAAATAGGTACCTTTAGAGGTATGCTTATTAATTGCATCGGCGTGACGACGCAGTGTTTTTTGAACTTCTTCTTTAAACTTATCTGGATTATTTGCCATCAAGTCGTTCGACTCATTAAATGAATAACCCATAGGATAATAACCACCAGCCCAAGGATTGTGCAACGAAGTTTGATCGGAACCTAAATCGATACTTAAATTTTCTTTGTCAAATGATTCCCAAACGTCAACCACATTTCCCAGATAACCTATCGAAACAACTTCGTTATTTTGTTGTGCATTTTTCACTCTTATAACAAGATCGTCCACGTTTTCAATTACTTCATTTATCCAACCTTGGGAATGACGAATGTGTGTAATTTTTGGATTTACTTCGGCACAAACAGTAATGCAACCTGCAATATTTCCTGCTTTTGGTTGTGCACCACTCATGCCACCAAGTCCTGAAGTTACAAATAATCCACCTTGTGGAGATTTTTTAATTTTTCTGAATCCGTTTAAAACCGTAATTGTAGTGCCGTGAACAATGCCTTGCGGACCAATGTACATATAACTTCCAGCTGTCATCTGACCGTATTGAGAAACGCCAAGCGCATTCATTTTTTCCCAATCGTCAGGCTTGGAATAATTTGGGATAGTCATTCCGTTTGTTACTACAACTCGTGGTGCTTCTTTGTGAGATGGAAATAATCCCATTGGATGCCCTGAATACATTGCTAATGTTTGCTCGTCAGTCATTGTTGCCAAATACTGCATTGTAAGTAAATATTGAGCCCAATTAGAAAAAACACCACCGTTTCCGCCGTACGTAATCAGCTCATGTGGATGTTGTGCCACGGCATTGTCTAAATTATTTTGAATCATCAGCATTATGGCTTTGGCTTGCAACGATTTTCCTGGATATTCTGAAATTGGTCGTGCAAAAATTTCGTAATCTGGACGAAAACGATACATGTAAATGCGACCGTAAGTTTCTAATTCTTCTTTAAATTCGGGCAATAATAGTGCGTGATGTTTAGCATCAAAATAACGAAGTGCATTTTGCAAGGCTAATTTTTTTTCATCAGCAGATAAAATATCTTTACGTTTTGGCGCATGATTAATTTCTGATTGATAGGGTTTTGGAGTTGGTAAATTATCTGGAATTCCTTGTAAAATTTGTTCTTGAAAGGTCATTTTGTATTTTATAATTGGTTGTGTACTGTGTTGATATATTTAATTTGGAGCACTTCGACTGCGCTCAGTGTGACAAAAATGTGGCTTTTTAATATTTAGTTTGACAAACAAGAGTACTTCGACTGCGCTCTGTGTGACATGCTTTTTAATATTTACTTTTTACTATTTAATAAGTAGAAATCACTTCTTAATTTCACCTGTTTTTTTATCAAATCCGTAAGGACAATGTCGGCAACCACTTTTGCAACAGTAACCACGTTTTAGATGGTGTTTTTCGGTAAAGCATCGGTATCCTTCTGGCGTTAGATAATAATCTTCACCTTCTATTAATTTATTTTCTTTTTTATCATTAAACATAGTTACAAATTTACCAACTTTGTAGTTATGATTATAATAGTTTCTAAATTTTTAATTCCCAAAGGCTTTCGTGGCATCACGATTTTTCCATTTGTTATTGTTTATGATAATAATTTGAAACAAAACGAAGTTGTAATAAATCATGAAAGAATTCATATTCGTCAGCAAATAGAGCTACTTATTGTTCCTTTTTTTATTTGGTACGGCATTGAATTTTTAATAAAATGGTATACGTTTAAAGAAAAAAATATAGCTTACCGAAATATTTCTTTTGAACGAGAAGCGTATCAAAATGAAAAAGACCTTGCCTATTTAAAGGAAAGGTCTTTTTGGGGATTTTTATATTTTTGTAACAATCACTAGTGTGTGGTATAAACTTTATTTTCTTATTTCTTTTACTGGTCTATTTTTAATTATAATTTCTGCACTTTGATTTACAGTATCATTAGCTTTTTTATCTATTTCGAAAGAAATATTATTGATATTTGAAGTTTGTCTGGTCAATTCACTTTTAGTTTTGGTTATTGGTCCAGGAGCATTTACAAACCGTTCGTCAGAATATTTTGCCTTTGTACCGTCTTGATTAATTTCGTCAGCTCTATTGGCAATGATAGAATAAGTAAATGAGGTGTTTGATAATCCATTTTTTAACTCGGTTACATCAAATCCGTTTTGGTTTTTTTTAGAAACATAAACACCTTCACAATCTCCTTCAAGCTGCACAAAAACACGAAGTGGATGTTTGTCATTCACAGCAATATTTTTAGCAAAAATTGGATCAATTGAAATATGTGCTTTTCCATTTTTTAATTTTCCAGTTCCATAATCCTGAAACAAATTTTCTGGAGCCTCAGGACTCGACAAGGCTACATATTTACCTTCCAAATCTTTCACAATGGTATTTACAGTTCCATTTCCAATAATTTTTCTATTCGTTCCAGAATTATCTTTTACTCCAACGTAACTCCAAGTTTGTGCTATTCCTCCATTTAATACTTCAAAATAACCACCTGCAGATGCATTTACACCATTTGAAATGGAATTATTACTTCCGTTTGTGTTTACATAAGTTGTTGCAAAACCTATTGCACCAAATTGAGTTCCAATTCCCACCATTCCAGCTCCGGTTGAAGGAGAATAAATTGTTGAATTTAAATTATTACCAACTCCAATAACTCCGTTTCCACTAGCTGTACTAGTGCCTAAACTAAGTGTTCCAATATTTGTACCAGTCATTGAAGCTCCAGAACCAGTTCCTAAATAAAATTGAGTTGTATTATTTCCAGATACAATTAAACCTGTTCCAGAAGAATTTGTATTTGCTCCTGAAATACCAAAGCCAGTATTTGAAGCACTTTGACCTAAAACTCCAATATTGGTTCCAGTTGCTGAACTTGTAATCCCAATAACTCCTATGCCTGTTGTGCCTGATGATGAACCTCTAGCTCCAACCCCAGACGCATTATTGTTAACACCCCAAACTCCAAATCTTCCTGTTTGAGTAGCCTCGCCATATACTCCGTCACCTCCAGTTGCAGTTTCATATCCAAAAATCCCTGTTCCGTTTGTTCCTGAAGATGTTCCGTAAATACCGATTCCGTTAGAAGAATTTGCATTTCCGTATACTCCAGCTCCTGTAGAAAATGAACCTCCTGCGCTTGTACCATATACACCTATACCTGTGCTTGCATTATAACCTCTAACCCCGAAACCACTGCTTCCTTGATAACCATATACACCATAGCCTGTGCTACTTGTATTTTGCCCATACACGCCATAACCTGTACTTGAATTTGAGCCAAATACGCCAATTCCTGTACTGTTGTTAGTTCCTGTTACTCCATAACCAGAACTTGCACTTACCCCGTAAATACCATAACCTGTTCCGGTGTTTTGAGCGTAAACTCCTGTTCCTGTTGAAGTAGAATAAGCAGCAATTGCATTATCTGTGGCAGTTGTATTGTAAACACTCAAGCGATCATTAGTAAATGGTGCACCCGTATTATTTATCACGACTTGTCCAGTTCCTGATAATACTCTTACTCTTTCTGTAGCATTTGTTGATAATTTTAAACTCGATGCATCAGAAGTTCCGATGTAATTTGACCCTGTAGTTCCTGAGTTACCATTTAATGTCCAATATTTTCCACCATCACCTGCTATTGCTACCCAAGTACTACCATCCCAGTAGTAAAATCCTGGAGTCACATTGTTTGGAGCTGTTCCCGTAGTTGCTGTATTCCAAATTAAAGTTCCAGAAAGTGGTGCGCCACCTCCATTTGGATTTACTATTGGCGCGGCAACGATTCTTGAGGTTAAAGCAACATTTGGTACAACTACTCCATTCGTAGAAGAATTAATATCTAGTGCTCCATTTGGAGTTGTAGTGCCAATTCCTATTTGTGCAAAAGCAAAAAAGTTGCTTAAAATGCACATTAAAATTAACTTTTTCATCTTTTTTAATTAAATATCTAATGCAATTTTATTAATTAAAATTATACAATTAAGATTGCTTAATAAACTAAATTTAACATAATTCTATGAAGTGAAACAATTTATCGATGAACTGCAATTTTGAAAATTTTATTGAATTTTATATTGGATATCAGCTATTTAATTTATTATATTCGTTCAAATATCCAGTTGGGTGTAATTATTTGAAGTAGAATAAATGGATTAGATATTGTTCAAGATACTGAAATTCAGTATCTTGAAGTCGCAAAACAACCAATATCTATGACAAATATAGGCAAAAATTATTTTAGAGTTTTAGAAGTTATAATTTTTTTGAATTGTGAATTATAATTTAAATCAGATGTTGGTAGAAAACAAAAAATGTCTGATTTAGAAGTAGTTGCATTGAGTTTAACAGCTGAATTTATGTCTATCGATAGTGAAAACTCCATATTTAAAGAGATAAATAGTCAAGATATTTCTAATTTAATGGAGCGAAGTCAGTTCAATAAAAGAAGGCGGAAATTGTTTTTATTTTTAGAAGAGGTAAGGACAAAATTAGTTTCATGTTTTTTAGAGTTTGAAGATTATTTTGTTGTAGATAGTATGCCTTTGGAAATTTGCAAATTTGCCCGTCATAGGAGAATTAGAATATGTAAAGAAGATTTTGAAACTGCTCTTTCTAAAGGGTTTTTGCATCTCAAACAATTGGTTTTACGGGTATAAATTGCAGGGAGTCTGTTCTGTAAATTGAATTTTCCATTCATTCAATATTACAAAAGCAGAAGTTCATGACATTCATTTTTTGAAAAACATAAAACAACAAATGTTTGATTATGTGATTCTTGGTGATAGAGGTTACTTGTCGCAAAGCATTCAATTAGATTTATTTAAAACGGTAAATATCAAATTAGAAACGCCAAAAAGAGCTAATCAAAAAGATTTTAAGCCACAACCTTATATCTTTAGAAAATCAAGAAAAAGAATAGAAACATTATTTTCACAATTATGTGACCAATTCAGAATTAGAAATAATTATGCTAAAACTTTTGAAGGTTTTAAAACAAGAATTTTAGCAAAAATAACAGCATTAACATTGGTTCAATATATCAATAAATCATTGATAGACCAATAAATAACATTAAAAATCTAACAATATAATTACACCCAACGGGTTAAAGTTAGTATATCATTCCTCGAATCCGCTTTTTTTAGCTAAATCCTGAAAATTAGTTAGTTAAAACTATTGCAAAAAGGTGGATTAACATTTAATTGAATCAATTAGTTGTTAATATTCTTGTAAGATAATTATATATATTTTTATTAAAAAATTGCATTTCATCGATTATTTACGTATTTCATCGGATTTTTATTAAAAAATAGTAATATTTGTGGAGTAATTTAAAACACATTATTATGAGAACATTATTATCGTTTCTTATCGCATCTTTAAGTGGCACTATGATAGCTCAAGTTGGAATAGGTACTACAACGCCTTATTCGCAATTTGATGTTACTTCATCAAGTCAAACAAATCCTGCTTCAACAGATGGTATACTAATCCCTAGAGTAGATAAGTTTCCGACAAGCAATCCAAGTTCCAACCAACAAGGAATGCTGGTTTACTTAACTACAACAACAACAGCTGGTAAAACGCCAGGATTCTACTACTGGGATTTTCCAACCTTGAGCTGGGTAAACATGGTATCGACAAACAATGTCGGTACTATCTTGGGAGATGTTGTTAATTTAGAGGATTTTCTATTTGATGCCTATGGTGGTAGTGGAGGTAATGATAATCAATATGCATTTACAGCCGTTGGAACAAGTTCAAATGTAGATGGTACCGCTGCGTTGTATGCTTCTTATGGTGCGGGCAATGATTATGCTGGGATCCATCGACTTTCTACTTCATCATCTGCAACAGGCAAGTCGTCTGTTGGATCTTTTGGTTTTATTGACCGTTTAAAATTAGGTAGTATAGCAATTACCTACGAGATTAGAGTAAGATTTTCCGCTTTATCAACTGCAAATCAAACATTTAGTTCTGTGTTTGGGTTGTGTGATCTCGTAAGTGGAAGCGGAGTTAGTACCATAGCCAATGGTGTTTATTTTCAATATACTACCGCTGGATTGGTTGGGCGTTGCAGAAACTCTACTTCAACCACTACTGCTACCGCAGCGACAGCCATTGCAGCTTATACTTGGTATAAGTTGAAAGCGGTCGTAAATGCTGCTGGAACCAATGTAGATTTTTACGTAGATAGTACTTTGATCGGTTCTGTAACCACCAATATTCCGACCTAACCGATGAAGTTTGTATTTCACTTAGAAAAAAGTGTGGGTACAACTGCAATCAACACCGATGTAGACTATATCACTTGGAGAATGACACGTTAATTTGAATTAACCAAAATACGATCTAATGAAAAGATATATACTAAATATGACATTTCTGCTATTTGTCTTGATAGTAAATGCTCAAATGTACGTCAGTAATAACAGCTATGTTTTCAATAAAGGAACATTAGTTTATGTGAAGGGTGCTATGGAATTTAATGGGGAAAATAATTTCTAAATTTCGAGTGCATTCTTTTTCTAATTGGCGAGAAGAACGGGTTCTGTTAAGATACCCGTAGAGGTACAATTTTAATAAATCGGCAGGGTGATAAGCAGGGCGACAGTTTTCGATGAAATCGGTTTTAAACCCCATATCCTTCAACGAAAGGCCATCTACAAAAAGATAGATTGTGCGAGCTATATTATTCGAATCAATTAATTGTTCCATACAAAAAAACTCGGTTTGGTTGCGGTCTTTTCCAATAATGAATTTACTCATAGTAGCTTGTTTTACAGCATAAATATAAGAAAAAACAATGTTTTATGCAAGAAAAGTCTACTATTATTTGAAGAAAAAAGCCTTGGGGTTTTTAAACAGTTTGACAGGTTAAGTAAAATTATACAATAGACTTTTGTTATAAAATTAAAATTAACATAATTCTATGAAATGAAACAATTTATCGACGAATTGCATTTTTAAAAATTTTATTTTATTTTGTGTTGGCTATCAGCTATTTAATTTATTATATTTGTTTAAATACTATTTTTATGAAAAATCTTATATTACTAATTTCCATAACTCTAATATTCACAAATAACTATTCTCAGGTATTTGTTAAAGACAATACTTTTATCTATGCTAAAAATGTTGTACTGTTTGATAAAGGAAATTTAGAACTTTCAGGGGCAAATAGTAATTTATATTTACGAAATGAAGCGCAATTTATTCAAGGAACTCTTACTACATCTACAAATAAAGGGATAGGGAAATTATCAGTATTTCAAGAAGGTTCTGTAAATAGTTATTCTTACAATTATTGGTGTTCTCCAATAGGAAATGCATCAGCATCAATAGGAAACGAGCCTTTTGGGATTACAATGTTAAATCAGCCAACTACAGTAACTGCCTCATCACCTGCAAATACAACTCATAACTTTACTTACAATGGAGTTGCAAATCCGTTGCAAATAGAACCTTATTGGATATGGAAATTTCAAACTTCGCTTACTTACGCTCAATGGTCGCAAGTTAGTGCAGCAAGTACACTTGCTGATGGTCAAGGTTTTACAATGAAAGGAACCAATGGTACCGATGCTACCAATCCAGGAGAAAGTGTAGCAAATAATACTGGAAGCAAACAACGATATGATTTTAGGGGAAAACCTAATGATGGCGATATTACTATTAATGTTTCAAATGGTAATTTAACTTTAACTGGAAATCCTTATCCATCAGCTATTGATCTTTCGTTGTTTTTAACAAATTCTTTGAATTGTACTGGTGTTGCTTATTTTTGGGAACAGGATAAAACCGTAAATTCACATAATTTAGTTGACTATCGTGGTGGTTATGGTACTTATTCGCCAGTATCTCGTGGTGGAACAGGGATTTATGTTCCTGCAAAATTTTATAATTATACCATTTCTGGAACCCAGTTGAGTTTAATAAGTTCGCCAAACAACAGTTATGCACGGTTTTTTTCTCCAATTGGTCAAGGATTTATGATTGAAGGAAATGCATCTGGATCTGCAGTTACAATGAAAAATTTGTATCGAGTATATCAAAAAGAAAACGGTTTAACATCGGTATTCGAAAAAAATAATAGTTCTAATAGTTCAGTCACAAATCAATATTTACCAGAAATATTATCGGTTTCAGGATTTGATTATACCACTGTTAGTACTACAGAAGTTCCCCAGATTAAGTTTAATACTTTAATGAACAATCTCGCAGTCAAACAAATTGTAGTTGGTTTTGACCCAAGTGCAACTGATGGCGTAGATCATGCTAAGGATGCTAAAAACCCAACAGACAGTGCTCCACTAGATATGTATTTTGTTTTAGATAGTAAGGAATACATCATTTCTGTGATAGATTTCGATGAAAATAAAAGACTACCAATTGGTTTTAAAGCTAATGCCGAAGTTCCATTTAAGATAACTGTAGCTGGAATAATAAATTTTAGTCAAGCTGAAAATGTATATTTGTTTGACAAAGTAACAGGAATTTACCACGATATAAAAAACAATGAATTTGAGTTCTCGGTTCCAGCTGGAGTCACCAATGATCGATATGAAATTACGTTTAAAGACAGCGCACTAACAACATTTACAAACTCTATTTCATCTATTTCAATAGTTCAGAATAATACCAATCAACTACTAAAAATTTCAAACCCAAATTTAGCAGAAATCAAAACGGTAAACCTATATGATATTTCGGGTAAATTAATTTTTAGTAAAACCAAACTAGATACAAAAGCAAATTATGAATTCTCGACTTCTTCTTTAAGTGACGGAATTTATATCGTAAAATTAATTTCAAATGACAATCAAAATATAGGAGAAAAAATAAGTATTGCCAACCGAAAATAATTTTAAAACATATCAAAATGAGGTTCGTAAGTCGAGCCTTTTTTTGTGTAAATTGCCCAAGATATGATTACTTTTGTCAAAAAAAATCTTGGAAGTTAAAATCCAAAAAATAATTATTCCAAATACAGCTATCGAACTTTTTATAAAAAGAGAAGATTTGATACATCCTTTTGTATCGGGAAATAAGTTCAGAAAACTAAAGTATAATTTGATTCAGGCAAATTTGGAAAACCAAAGTACAATCCTAACTTTTGGAGGTGCTTTTTCAAATCATATTGCAGCAGTAGCTTATGCAGGATTCCAAAATAATTTTAAAACTATTGGAGTAATTAGAGGACAGGAATTAGCCTTGAAGACACAAGAAAATCCTACTCTTAAATTTGCGAATCAATGTGGAATGCAATTGGAATTTATTTCAAGAGAGGATTATACTAATAAAGATAGTATTTCGTTTATAAATAGTCTGCATCAAAAATTTGGACAATTTTTTCTAATTCCAGAAGGAGGAACCAATGAATTAGCAGTAAAAGGCTGTGAAGAAATAATTACTGATAACGAAAAGAAATTTGAATTTATATGTTGTTGTGTTGGAACTGGAGGAACTATTTCAGGAATAATAAATAGTTCTTTTAATCATCAAAAAATTTTAGGGTTTCCTGCACTCAAAGGTGATTTTTTGCAAAAAGATATTCGTAAATTTGCATCAAAAATAAATTGGGATTTAATTTCAAATTATCATTTTGGAGGTTATGGAAAAGTAACGAGTGAGTTAATAGAATTTATAAATAAATTTTATATAGATACTAAAATTCCTTTAGATCCAATTTATACAGGCAAAATGGTATTTGGTGTTGTAGACTTAATTAAAAGAAAATATTTTCCAGAAAACTCTAAAATATTAATTATTCATTCGGGTGGCATTCAAGGAGTAGAAGGAATGAATTTAAAATTGCAAAGTAAAAATTTGCAAACAATAAATATCAAATGATTAAAAAAATTATAGTTTTTATTTGTATTATAATTTTTGCCAGCTGTGGTTCATCTAAGCCTGTAGTAACCACCACAAAATCGTCTAAACCAGTTGTAAGAACTGTCAGGAAACACGTATATAAACCAACTGATTCAAAACCTGTTGTACAAATAAAAAAAGTAGAATCAAATCCAAATCCTTCCAAAGTTGAAGATCCAATAGATACTAAATATATAGAAATTTTAGAAGCCACTACAAGAGTTAAAGTAACTACGGCAATGGTTTTACAATATATTCAAGATTACAAAAAAATTGCTAAAGACGATATGGTTCAATACGGAATTCCCGCTAGCATAACACTAGGTCAAGGAATTTTAGAATCAGGAGCAGGAACGGGACCATTAAGTGTTCAGGCAAACAATCATTTTGGGATAAAATGCCATAAAGAATGGACAGGAGCAAGTGTAAAATATGACGATGATACTGCACAAGAATGTTTCAGAAAGTATAATAATCCAAGCGAATCCTATCGGGATCACTCCTTGTTTTTAACTTCTAGAGAACGCTATTCAAAGCTTTTTAAATTAGAAAAAAACGATTATAAAGCTTGGGCAATAGGCTTAAAAAACGCTGGTTATGCTACTGATGTGAGCTATCCAACAAAACTTATTGCACTTATTGAACGCTACGAATTACAAAAATATGATACCGAGGTTCTTGGAGTAGATTATATTCCAGTTCACACACCTCCAACCGAAAATGGTACAGCAGTAAGTGGACCAAACGAAAATACACATCAAGTAGAAAAAGGAGATACACTGTATTCGTTATCAAAAAAATACAATATTTCGGTAAACGATTTAAAACAAAAAAACAATATTTCCGATTCAGGAATTTCTATTGGTCAAAATTTGATTGTGAAATAATATTTGAAATTAATTAATAAAAAAAATGCAATATAAAAGAAGCAGTTTGTTATTTTCAGAGGCAGAAAAAGTAATTCCAGGTGGTGTAAATTCTCCTGTACGAGCTTTTAAATCAGTAGGTGGAACGCCTATTTTTGTTAAAAGTGCAAAAGGAGCATATCTATATGACGAAGACGGAAATAAATTAATAGATTACATCAATTCATGGGGACCAATGATATTGGGACATGCTTATCAACCTGTAATAGATGCAATTACTGATCGAGCTAAAAAAGGAACTTCATTTGGAATGCCAACAGAGCTAGAAACTAAAATCGCTTCATTAGCAGTTTCGATGGTACCAAATATTGACAAAATTAGATTTGTAAATTCGGGAACAGAAGCTTGCATGAGTGCTATCAGGCTAGCAAGAGGATTTACTAAAAGAGATAAAATTATAAAATTTGCGGGTTGCTATCACGGTCATTCCGATTCGTTTTTAATTCAAGCAGGAAGTGGAGCCATTACTTTTGGCTCGCCAAATAGTCCAGGTGTCACTGAAGGCACTGCTAAAGATACTTTATTAGCAAATTACAACGATTTAGAAAATGTAAAATCATTATTTGAAGCCAATAAAAATCAAATTGCAGCATTAATTGTAGAACCTGTCGCTGGCAATATGGGTTGTATTCCTCCGGCAAAAGGTTTTCTAGAAGGATTGAAAAAGTTATGTGTTGAAAATCAGACTTTATTAATTTTTGATGAGGTAATGACAGGTTTCCGATTGGCTAGAGGCGGAGTTCAAGAACTTTTTGGAGTTGATGCTGATATTGTGTGCTTTGGAAAAGTAATAGGTGGTGGATTACCCGTTGGAGCTTTTGCAGCTCGAAGCGAAATAATGAATTTTTTAGCGCCTTTAGGCCCTGTTTATCAAGCAGGAACATTATCTGGAAATCCTCTTGCAATGGAAGCTGGATTGACAATGTTAACTGCTTTAAACAATAATCCAGAAGTATTTAAAAGGCTTGATGAAAAAACGGCTTATTTAGAAAATGGAATCCGAGAAGTGTTGACACAAAACAACATTGTTTTTACAATAAATAGAGTAGGTTCGATGATTTCTGTTCATTTTGATGCTAGTCCTGTAATTGATTTTCAAAGTGCAAAAAATGGAGATAACGAAACTTTTAAGAAATTTTTTCACGGCATGTTACATGAAGGTATCTATATTGCGCCATCGGCATATGAATCTTGGTTTATAACCGATGCACTCACCTACGATGATTTAGATTTTACAATAAACGCGGTAGATAAAGTTGCTAAAAATTTATAAAAAAAATCCCAAAATGAAAATTTTGGGATTTTAAATTTAATTTAGAACTTTTATTTAATAAGTCTTTGGTGAAGTCCCGGCTTTGCATCAAGAGCTTTCATTTGCTTTTCATTTAATGATGCAGTTAATTTAGCATCTATCGAACTACTCACGATACTTTTTCTCTCGTTTGATAAATTTGGAATTTCAAGCATTAAGTACTTTTGTTCAAATAATCGAGCAAAATCTTGAGTTTGAGTATCAGTTAATCCAACAACTTGAGCAAGCTCTTTAGCATCAGCATTAGCTGCCTCTTTTGAACTTAGTTTTTTAGCTTGAGCATTAGCAGTAAGACTAAAAGCACAAATTATTGTAAATATTAGAATTAATTTTTTCATTATTTTAAATTTAAATATTAGTAACCAAATTTATAGAAATTAAATGATATCTCAAAATTTAATTTTTATTTCTCTTCCATTTGAGCAGGAGAAATGCCTTTATTTCTCATTCTGTCGCCCATTCTTTCTTTCATTTTATCTTTTTTTTCTTCAAGTTTTTGCTCCCATTTGGTATATTGATCTGCCGTCAATATATTTTTCATTGAAGTTTTAAAAGCATTTTGATTGTCTTGCATAATCTTTTTCATTTCAGCTCTCTGTTCTGGAGTAGGTTTCACACCATCAGTTCGAGTTGCTTTGAATTTTGCCTTTAGCTCTTCTCTTTTTTTCTCTTGATCAAATAATAATTGTTTTACTTGTACAACTTGTTTTTGATTTAAAGCTAACTCTTTAATCAAGCTTTCAACTTGCTTTTCAGTTCTTTCCTCTGGAGATTTTTTTTGTCTTTCTTGATTTTCCTGAGCATAAGAAGTAATTCCTAGTGAGATAATTACTGCTAAAAATAAATTTTTCATGTTTTTAAATGTTAAGTTATGTGATTTAGGACAATAACCCTGCCATTAAGTTTAGTCGTTAACAAATATTTAGCACAAAGTCAGAAAAATCAGTGGTATTCTGCTATGTAATTTTTGTCTATTTTTGTGCTATCAAAATGATTATATGCAAACTCCCCAAAAAATTGCTGTTGTTGGTTCTGGATTAGTTGGAACTTTGCTGGCAATATATTTAAAAAAACAAGGTCATACTGTTCACGTTTACGACCGAAGTCCCGATATTAGAACTATTGAGTTTTCAGGTCGATCGATAAACTTAGTAATGTCAAACAGGGGTTGGAAAACTTTAGAAGATATTGGGCTCGATGATGAAATTAGAAAAATAGGAATTCCTGTCGATAAGCGCGGCATTCACCTACAAGACGGTACATTTATCACTCAAAATTATGGTAAAGAAGGCGAAGCAATTTTTTCATTATCGCGAGGAATTTTAAATAGAAAGATGATTGATTTGGCTGAAAATGCTGGTGTTGAATTCTTTTTTGAACATAAAATTTGGGATGTTACACTTGCAAATGCTACGTTGCACATGGGTGAAACGGAACGTGTTGCGTGGGAAGACTTGAAATATGACAAAGTTTTTGGTGCAGATGGTGCGTTTTCTAGAATTCGTCATCGAATGCAACGACAGTCAATGTTTGACTATTCGCAAGAATTTATGAAAATTGGTTATAAAGAATTGCATATTCCTGCAAACCAAGATGGAAGTCATAAAATCGATAAAAATTCATTACATATTTGGCCTAGAGGTAATTTTATGTTAATGGGTTTGAGCAACCTCGATGGAACTTTTACTTGTACTTTATTCATGCCTTTTAAAGGTAAAAATTCATTTGAAGAACTTCAAGACGAACAGAAATTGGTTCATTTCTTTGCGACTTATTTTCCAGATACTAAAGATGTAATTCCAGATTTAGTTACCGATTTTTTTAAAAATCCAACCAGTAATTTAGTAATGACCAAATGCTATCCTTGGAGTTTTGAAGATAAAGTTGCACTCATTGGCGATGCTGCACATGCTATTGTTCCGTTTTATGGACAAGGCATGAATGCTGGTTTTGAAGATATAACTATCTTAAATAATATGATCGAAAAATATGGTGACGATTGGAAATCGATTTTTTCTGAATATGAAAAATCTCGAAAGCCAAATGCAGATGCTATTGCAGAACTTGCCGAGCGCAATTTTATGGAAATGAGTGCTAAAACTGCCGATGCTAATTTTTTACTTCAAAAGAAAATTGAAAAATGGTTTTCAGACAAACATCCCGATATGTGGTTACCAGCATATAGCAGAGTTACGTTTAGTTTACAACCCTATTCCGAAGCCTTGGCAATTGGCGATTTTCAAGACAATATTATGCAACAAATAATGAAAACTCCAGATATCGCTTCAATTTGGAACAGCGAATCAATCGAAAAAAAGATTATAGAATTATTAAAGGCATAAAAATTTGTTTCGGGAATAAAATAAAGAGTCAAATCAAATCTTATTTGATTAATTGATTTACATTTATTTTAACTAAATCGAATTATAATGTATTTATCTTTGCCTTATGCAATTAAAAAAAGTAATAAATCTTGGGCTAGCATTAATTATTTTAATTTCCAATATTGGATACTCTTTTACAATTCATTATTGTGAGAACAAAATTGCATCGGTAACTTTTAACACAGCTTCAAATGTAAATGAGATAGAGAAAACCTGCTGTGGTACGACTGAATTAACTTCAAAATGTTGCAAAAATAAAATTGTCAAATCGGTTGCGAAATATGATACAATTGTTTCAAAATCAATTTCGTTTGATCCCGTTTTGTATCTGATTTCAAATCAATCTCATGTTCAGATTACTTCTTTAGCTTTTTATGCTGCAATAAAAAATTCTGAATCGTATTTTTGCGATGCCAATGCACCGCCATTATATCTTTTGTACAGCCAATATACGTTTTACGCCTAGGTTAATATTATAAAATAGTTTTCAAACTTTTTATTAATATTAATTATTTTTGCAATGAAAAAAACAACATTTTTTTTAATGCTACTTTGTTGCGCATCCGTTTATTCTCAAGAAAAATTAGATACCGTTAAAATAGTGACGGCAAACAAAGGCTTAAAAAAATCGCTTAAAACGGTCTCAAATACAACGGTAGTTTCGGGCAAAGAATTGCTAAAAGCAGCATGTTGCAATTTGGCAGAAAGCTTTGAGACAAACCCTTCAATTGATGTAAATTTTGCCGATGCTTTAACAGGAACGAAACAAATCAAAATGTTGGGTTTAACATCGCCCTATTTATTGATTACAGAAGAAAATATTCCATCAGTTCGTGGCGCTTCACAAGCTTACGGACTATCATTTACACCTGGAACTTGGGTAGAAAGTATTCAAATAACAAAAGGTGCTGGTAGTGTTATTAATGGTTACGAAAGTATTTCAGGACAAATTAATACCGAATTAATTAAACCTTTAAAAGACATCCCCTTTTTCCTAAATGCTTACGGTTCGACAGATTCTAGATATGAATTAAACACCCATTTCAATAAAAAAATCAATTCCAATTGGGCGTCAAGTCTCTATATTCATGGCAATACTCGTTTAGTTAAAAACGATATGAATCAGGATGGATTTTTGGATAATCCGATAGGAAAACAATTAAACATTGTCAATCGATGGCAATATGCAAATCCAACAACAGGATGGGTTTCTTTTTTTAATCTAAAATATATGAAAGATGAAAAGCAAACAGGTCAATTGGATTTTGATCCTAAAAGAGACAAATTAACTACTAATTTTTGGGGTTCTGAAATTAATACAACTCGAGTTGATTTCACATCTAAAGTGGGCTATCTGTGGAAAGAAATGCCTTTTCAAAGCATAGGATTTCAAAATGCCTTCAGCAATCACAATCAGGATTCTTATTTTGGATTGAATCAATATAATATCAAACAACAAAGTTATTATTCAAATTTAATTTTTAATTCTATAATTAATAATACGATGCACAAGTTTACCACGGGTTTAAATTTTACTTATGACAACTATTCCGAATTTGTAAACACAAATAATGTAAGTAGAATTGATAATTCGGTAGGTACTTTTTTTGAATATACTTATAATGATAACAATAAACTAAGTTTTAGTGCTGGTGGTCGGTTAGATTTTCACAATCGGTTGGGATTTTTTGCAACACCACGATTGAATATTAGATACAATCCTTGGGAAAAAGGTGTGCTAAAATTGTCTGCAGGAAGAGGCAAACGACTAGCCAATATCTATGCTGAAAATCAAAATCTATTTGCTAGTTCAAGGGTATTTTCTATTTTAGATTCTAATGGAAAAACGTATGGACTAAATCCTGAAATTGCATGGAATTACGGCATCAGTTTCACACAGAATTTTTTATTATTCGATAAACCTGCCGATTTTACTATCGACTTGTATCGAACCGATTTCCAAAATCAAGCTGTTGTAGATTTATTTCAATCGCCACAGCAAGTTTTGTTCTACAATTTAAAAGGAAAGTCGTTTGCAAATAGTTTCCAACTTGATTTTAATTATGAATTAGTTAAACATCTCAATTTGAGGACTGCTTATAAATATTATGATATTGCTACCGATTATTTATCAGGAAGTTTCCAACGACCTTTGCAAGCCAAAAATCGGTTTTTTGGAAATCTTGAATATGAAACTCTTTTGAACACAAAGCGTCAACAATGGAAGCTTGATTACACCATTAACTGGTTGGGAAATCAGCAATTACCTAATACAAAAACAAATACAATTCCAGACAGACTTCCTGAATTTGCCCCGTCATTTTCTGTCATGAATGCCCAAATTACAAGAGTATTTTCAAATACTTTTGAGATTTATATTGGTGGTGAAAACATTGGAAATTATCGACAAGAAAAAGCAATTTTAGGTTCAAATAATCCTTTTGGTTCGACTTTTGATACTTCAATTTCCTATGCACCAATTTTTGGTCAAATGTATTACGCGGGTTTAAGATTTAAAATAAAATAACAATTAAAATTAATTAAAATGAAAAATATTTTTCTAGGAATTATGTTGGTGTTTGTGATGTTATGCACACAAGCACAAGACAAAAAAAATAAAAATGCAAAGTACACCATAGAGGTAAAAGGTAATTGTGAACAATGTAAACGTCGGATAGAAGTAGCTTCATACAAAGTAAAAGGCGTAAAATCTGCAATTTGGGACGTCGATACTCACCAACTAAGTTTGATTTTAAATGAAGAAAAAGGGTCATTATCTGACGTTAAAAAAGCTATTACTCATGCAGGTCATGATGCTGTAGAGGCTAAAACTACTGATGAAAATTATAACAAACTGCCCGAATGTTGCAAATATGAACGATAAAAGGTTTTTGATAAAAGTAATAATTTGAGTTTTTATAGCAATTTTTTGAAGATGCAATTCATAAATATTAATTACTTTCACATTCTAGAAATACATTCAAAAAAAACAGATTATGAATCATTTTGACTGGAAACAATTATTCAATCCAGAATTTTATATTTTGCTTGAACTAGGTGGTGTAAAAATAGGATTATATGTAGTTCTTTTTATAGTATTTGCCGAAACGGGCTTGTTGGCTGGTTTTTTCCTTCCGGGCGATAGTTTGCTTTTTCTATGTGGCATTTATAGCCAAGCATTAATGCACGATTTTTCGTTAGGAAATGATTTCTTAAATGTTACTGTTTTGGCATTGCTCATTTCAGCCATGGGAATATTGGGAAACCTAACAGGGTATTGGTTTGGAGGACGAAGTGGAACCTATTTGTATAATAAAGAAGATACTTTGTTGTACAAAAAGAAATACCTCTATCAATCCAAAGATTTTTTTGACAAGTATGGAATTAAAGCGGTAGTTTTTGCCCGATTTTTACCCATCGTTCGAACTTTTGCTCCTGTAATAGCAGGCATTGTAGAAATGGATAAAAAGAAATTCATTTTTTTTACTGTTGTAGGTTCGTTATTATGGTCGTTTACCATGACTTTTGCGGGTCATTATTTATACGAGTTATTTCTGATCCAGTTTAAAATAGATCTTAAACATTATATTGAATATATTGTAATTGGCATCATTATGCTTACAACGTTCCCTGTTGTTTTGAAGCTTTTAAAGAAGAGAGTTCATAAGGAATAGTTGTTTCTTGTTTAAGATACAATTGTGTTTTATAAAAATTTAATGACAACTATAAAATCAAAAAACTCTGTTAAATTCATCAACAGAGTTTTTAGTTTTTATATTTCGTACGTCGTATATCTAATTTCGTACTTGAAATTTACATCATTCCTGGCATTCCACCACCCATTGGGTTCCCTCCACCATTTTCTTCTTTGATGTCTATAAGTGCACATTCGGTAGTTAAAATCATTCCAGCAACTGATGCTGCATTTTCTAAAGCTACTCGTGTTACTTTCTTTGGATCGATAATTCCAGCTTTCAGCATGTCGACATATTCGTCTGTTTTTGCATTGTAACCAAAATTTCCTTTTCCCTCTGCTACTTTTGCAACTACAACCGATCCTTCCAAACCTGCATTTTCAACAATAGTTCGTAATGGAGATTCCACAGCTCTAGAAATAATCTGAATTCCAGTGGCTTCGTCAGCATTATCTGGTTTTATAGTACTTAAAACTGCTTTTGCTCTTAATAAAGCAACACCACCACCAGCAACAATTCCTTCTTCGACTGCTGCTCTTGTAGCATGAAGTGCATCGTCAACGCGGTCTTTTTTCTCTTTCATTTCCACTTCAGATGCTGCTCCTACATATAAGACTGCAACACCACCAGCTAATTTAGCCAAGCGTTCTTGCAGTTTTTCTTTGTCATAATCAGATGTTGTAGTTTCCATCTGCGATTTAATTTGGTTCACACGATTTTTAATCATGTCTGCCGCTCCAGCACCATTTACAATTGTTGTATTATCTTTGTCAATAGTCACTTTTTCTGCTGTTCCCAACATTTCCATAGTAGCATTTTCTAATGTGTAACCGCTTTCTTCAGCTATTACAGTACCACCAGTTAATATGGCAATATCTTCTAGCATTGCTTTTCTTCGGTCACCAAAACCTGGAGCTTTTACAGCAGCAATTTTTAATGCACCACGCAATTTATTTACAACCAAAGTTGATAAAGCTTCTCCATCAACATCTTCTGCGATAATTAATAAAGGTTTTCCAGATTGAGCTATTGGTTCTAAAACAGGAAGTAATTCTTTTAAAGAAGATACTTTTTTATCATATAATAAGATGTAAGGATTTTCCAACTCTACATTCATTTTCTCTGGATTTGTAACAAAATAAGGAGATAAATAACCTCTGTCAAATTGCATTCCTTCCACAACATCTACGTAAGTGTCGGTTCCTTTTGCTTCTTCAACAGTGATGACGCCTTCTTTTCCAACTTTTCCGAAAGCAGTAGCAATTAAATCGCCAATAACTTCATCATTATTTGCAGATATTGAGGCAATTTGTTTTATTTTCTCAGAATCGCTTCCTACCACTTGAGCTTGTTTCGACAAGTCAGCAACAATAGCTTCAACTGCCTTATCGATACCTCTTTTTAAATCCATTGGGTTTGCACCTGCAGCTACATTTTTTAAACCTTCTTTTACAATTGCTTGCGCTAAAACGGTTGCGGTCGTAGTCCCATCACCAGCTAAATCGTTAGTTTTTGATGCTACTTCTTTTACCATCTGAGCACCCATGTTTTCCAATGGATCTTTTAATTCTATTTCCTTAGCAACGGTAACACCGTCTTTAGTAACGTTTGGTCCACCAAATGATTTTCCAATAATCACATTACGACCTTTTGGTCCAAGTGTAACTTTTACTGCATTTGCTAATGCATCAACGCCACGTTTTAATCCATCGCGCGCTTCTATATCAAATTTTATATCTTTTGCCATTTTAATTTTTTTATTGCGAGGAGTTGCGAGGCATGAAGCAAAGAAATCTCACTCTCTTGTTTGTAATTGTTTTTTGTTTTAATACTTAATTCTAAAATCTTGATACTAATTATATAATTGCAAGAATGTCGTCTTCTCTCATTATTAAATAATCTTTTCCTTCAAATTTTAGTTCTGCTCCAGCATATTTTCCATATAAAACGGTATCACCAACTTTAACTGTCATTGGTTCGTCAACTTTGCCGTTTCCTACTGCCAATACAACTCCTTTTTGAGGTTTTTCTTTCGCTGTGTCTGGTATAAAAATTCCTGATGCTGTTTGGGTTTCAGCAGCTGCAGGCTCAACGATTACTCTATCTGAAAGCGGTTTAATGTTTAATGCCATAGTTTTCTTTATTTAAATTATTTATTTTCCTAACTAATTTCAGAAATTGTGCCAATAGGCTAGGACTGACATATTTTCATATTGTATTACCCAAAAGAAGCTTAAAAAATCATTTTATATTTGACGAATTCGTTGCTAAATTATAGGTAAAAAAAAGTCCCGATTACTCGAGACTTTTATATTTAATTTTATGATGTTATTTTTTAACTGGCGCAACTGGCATTGGTGTAGCAGCTTTTGGTGCTGTTGTAGCTGGCGCATTTGTAGTTTTGGGCGCAGTTGCAGTTTCATCAATAATTTTTGAACTATTATCAGCAGAAGTTCCTGTAAAACTAAGGCTTGAAAGTAAAATTAAAACAATTAATGACGTTGCTAAAACCCATGTGCTTTTATCTAAAAAATCGGTAGTTTTTTGAACTCCACCCATATTTGCTGAACTTCCAAAAGACGAAGAAAGTCCCCCACCTTTAGGGTTTTGAACCATTACTACGATAATTAATAGGAAGCAAACTATTGTAATTAATACTAAAAAAATTGTAAAAGTGCTCATTATGTTATTTATTATTTTGTTGTACTATTTTTATATCTGAAATTCGGTTTGCAAATAAACTACTTTTTTCTGGATATTTCAAAATTAATATTTCATAAGCTTGAATTGCCCGTTGGTATTTTTTTTGTTCAAGATAAACCTTCGCTAAGGTTTCAGTCATTAAATAGGTTTTATCCTCATTTATGGGTTCTATAATTTGAGAATTTGTACTCTTATCAAGTTGTGGAATCTTTGGATTTGTTTGTATAAATTTATTAATCAAATCTAATTTTTTCTTTTTGTCATCGTCTTCTGTACTTCCAGATTCCGTTCGTTCGATGGGTTTAAATCTGGAAAGTTGCAACCACTCTTGAAAGGAATGTGTTTCTTGTTTAGAAAATTCTAATGGCTTCCCGAGTTCAAGTTTTTGTTCTATCGAACTTGGATTGGCACTATTTATGGATATTATTATCGATTTTTCTGCTGTATTGGTCTCGTCTTCGATAATTTTGGTTGTTACAATTTCACTGTCGAAAACATTTATATTTAATAATTGAGCAACTTTTTGGTCGTATAATCCATTTTGAATTGTTACAAAATTATTGGAAGTGATAAAATCAAAAAGCACCGTTCGGTCTGCTGTAAAAGCCGCAGCAACTTTTAGAGCGTTGTTATATTTAAAACTATCTTGATTGTACAAATGTTTTAACCGCACAATTCTAGCACTTTGAAAATAGGGAAATTCCTCGATTATTTTTTCTAACGCATCGTTATGACGCTCGCTAAGAGCTTCGGGTTTATTTATGAGATAGGTATAATCGGTTAAATTCATATTAGTTTCTCGTTTCAATAAGTTATGAAAAGTTCACAATATTTACCATTTTGCTAGGGATTCATTGAATACATCTTGCGTAATTCTTATAAAAATTTCGTCTAGCGCTACAGATAATTTGGAACCTATTAATTGATCTGTACCTGAGTAATCATAAAAAAAAGTGAATTTTTTTTCAAAATTATCTTTGTCTTTATTTTTATTTACAAATCTGATATTTACAGAAACTGTTAAACGGGTTTGTGCTGCTTTTTGATCGGCTGTTGCATTCATTGGTGAGAAGTAGTAATCTACAATTTCACCATCATAAAACAAATCGCCATTTGTACTTGTCAAATTTAAATTGGTTTGATTTTGAATTATTTCTTGAAGTTTCAGTGTAAAAGTTCTATCAATTCCGGGTTCAATTAAATTTGCATTATTTTGAAATCGGTTTACCTGAAAAGTTTTTGCATCAATTTTCCCTGTTCCTGTAAAGTTGTAAGAACCACAACTAGTTATTACTATTGCGCTCAAAAAAAGAATACTATATAATTTGATTTTTTTCAATGTAGATTTTTTTATTTTCAAAGATATATTTTTTACTGTTTTAAATATTAATCTTCGTGATTTATCTATTTACAAATCGTATTGTTTAATTTTTCGATATAATGTTCGTTCAGAAATTCCTAGTTCATCGGCAGCAGCTTTTCGTTTGCCTTTATTTCGATCTAGCGACTTTTTTATAAGTTCAATTTCCTTTACTGCAAGGCTGAGCTGTTCTTTTTCGTCAATAGTTTCGGCATCTAGATAATTATTTTGGTTCTCATCATCATCATCAAATTCTTCTTGTTCCATACTTTGTTGATCAGCATTTAGTACTTCTAGGCGATGTTTTTCGTCAACAACGGCAATCGATTTTTCGTCTTGACCAAATACTTTTTGGATTAAATTTTTATTGATTTCTTGCACCTTAGAACTTCCGTTTTGCATCAATTCGAGCGTAAGTTTTTTCAAATCGTGCAAATCACTTTTCATATCAAACAACACTTTGTAAAGAATATCTCGTTCCGTCGAAAAGTCTGATTCGCTTTTTGTGTTTTTGATTACACTCGGTAAGTGATTTCCGTCTTGTGGCAAATAAGACATTAAAGTTTTTAATGATATTTCGCGTTTGGTCTCAAGAACTGAAATTTGTTCGGCAGCATTCCGCAATTGTCGAATGTTTCCACTCCATCGATACTTTAATAAATAGGGAATTGCTTCTTCTTCTAGTTTTATGGCGGGCATTTTATATTTGTGTGCAAAATCCGATGCAAATTTTCTAAACAATAAATGAATATCGTCTTTCCGTTCGCGCAATGGTGGCAAAATAATATCTACAGTACTTAATCTGTAATATAAATCTTCACGAAATTTCCCTTTTTCAATAGCATCAAATAAATTCACATTGGTTGCAGCCACAATTCTAACGTTAGTTTTTTGAACCTGACTTGAACCTACTTTTATAAACTCGCCATTTTCTAAAACACGAAGCAATCGTACTTGAGTTGTTAATGGCAATTCGCCTACTTCATCAAGAAAAATGGTTCCGCCATCGGCAACTTCAAAATAACCTTCACGCGTAGAAGTTGCTCCGGTAAACGAACCTTTTTCGTGCCCAAATAATTCACTATCTATTGTTCCTTCGGGAATTGCGCCACAGTTTACGGCAATGTATTTCCCGTGTTTTCTATGCGAAAGCGAATGAATAATTTTCGGGATACTTTCTTTTCCAACGCCACTTTCTCCAACTACTAATACAGAAATATCTGTTGGAGCAACTTGAATGGCTTTTTCTACGGCACGATTGAGTTTAGGATCGTTTCCTATAATTTCGAATCGTTGTTTTATGTTTTGTACTGTTTCCATATATCATTGCGAGGCACGAAGCAATCTATTTATTATTATTCTAACCGCATATTACGCAAATTTTAAAAAAGAAAATTCGCGAATTTGCGGTTCTATTTAATTCATATCACTTAACCCAACAGCTTTTCCTTTCAAAGTGCCACTCGTGCAACTTTCAATTTTGATATTCACAAAATCACCAATTTTATAATCTTCTTTAGGAAAAACAACCGTAATACTTTGTGAATTTCTACCAGAAAATTCCTCTTTTGATTTTTTAGACAATTTTTCGATTAAAACCTCTACGGTTTTACCAATGAATTCTTCACTTCTTTGCCAAGCATGTTTTTGTTGTAAGTCTACAATTTCTTGTAAACGTCTGGCTTTGGTTTCTTCTGGTACGTCGTCATCCATTTTTCTTCCAGCTAATGTTCCTGGGCGTTCTGAATAACTGTACATATATCCAAAACTATATTTAACATATTCCATCAGTGACAAAGTATCTCTGTGATCTTCTTCGGTTTCTGTCGGAAAACCAGCAATCATATCCTGACTAATTGATGCCTCTGGAATTATAGTTTTAATTTTATCAATCAACGTCATGTATTCTTCTCGAGTGTGTAAACGATTCATTTCCTTCAATATTCTGTTGCTTCCCGATTGTACCGGTAAATGAATGTGCTTACAAATATTTGGATATTTCGCAATAATGTGCAACACGCTTTCATGCATATCTTGAGGATTCGATGTCGAAAATCGAATGCGCATTTTTGGAAAATTAACAGCAACCATTTCTAGTAATTGATCAAAATTTACCGAAGTCGCTTTTTGAATTTCACTCGCATTTTCAAAATCTTTTTTCAATCCGCCACCATACCAAAGATAACTGTCAACATTTTGACCTAAAAGTGTAATTTCCTTAAAACCTTTGTCCCACAAATCTTGAATTTCCGTCATAATACTTTGCGGTTCACGACTTCGTTCTCTGCCACGAGTAAAAGGCACAACGCAAAACGTACACATATTATCACAACCGCGAGTTATAGAAACTAAAGCAGTAATTCCGTTACTCATTAATCGAACTGGAGAAATATCTCCGTAGGTTTCTTCTTTACTCAAAATCACATTTATAGCATCGCGACCTTCTTCAACTTCGGCAAGCAAATTGGGTAAATCTTTGTAGGCATCGGGTCCAACAACTAAATCTACAATTTTTTCTTCATCTAAGAATTTTTCTTTCAAACGTTCTGCCATACAACCCAAAACCCCAACTTTCATATTCGGATTGGTTCTTTTTACGGCGTTGTATTTTTCTAGACGTTTTCGTATTGTTTGTTCGGCTTTGTCACGAATAGAACACGTGTTTACCAAAACCAAATCGGCTTCTTCAATAATATTTGTAGTGTTATAACCATTGTTGGACAAAATAGACGCAACCACTTCACTGTCCGAGAAGTTCATCGCACAGCCATAACTTTCTATAAAAAGTTTTTTGGTATTTTCCAATTTATAATCTAAAACCAGACTTTCGCCTTGTTTATTTTCGTCCACAATTTTTTCCATAAATATTATTCAAATCGATCAACAAATATACTACTAAAAAATAAAATCTGACAAGTTGGCAGATTGTTTTTAACAATAAATTTTGATTATTGAAGTCTCTAAATTAGCCATGTTTTTAATTTTATGATTGAATCAAATTTTTCAAATTTTCAATCATAAACTAAAAATCTAAAAAAAACTTCTACTTTTGCTCCAGAAAAAAATGTAAATGGCAAAGAATTTAGTAATAGTTGAGTCACCAGCAAAAGCAAAAACCATCGAGAAATTTCTTGGGGCAGATTATCAAGTAGAATCAAGTTATGGTCATATTGCCGATTTGCCTTCTAAAGAAATAGGCGTTGATGTCGAAAACGGTTTTAAACCCAAATACGAAGTTTCTGCAGACAAAAAAGCGTTGGTAACAAAGCTTCGTGGACTTGCAAAAAAAGCAGATATGGTTTGGCTTGCTTCCGATGAAGATCGCGAGGGTGAAGCTATTTCTTGGCATTTGTCGGAAGAATTAAATTTAGATAAACACAAAACCAAGAGAATTGTTTTTCACGAAATAACCAAAACAGCTATCCTAAAAGCAATTGAAAATCCACGAGAAATAGATTACAATTTGGTAAATGCGCAACAAGCACGTCGCGTTTTAGATCGATTAGTTGGTTACGAATTGTCACCAGTTTTATGGAGAAAAATTAAAGGCGGACTTTCTGCTGGTCGAGTTCAATCGGTTTCGGTACGATTAATTGTAGAGCGTGAACGCGAAATTCAAAACTTTAAAGCACAAGCAAGTTATTCGGTCGTTGCTGAGTTTACTAACGAAACTGGAAAATCGTTTAAAGCAAAACTTCCTAAGAATTTCAACACGAAAAAAGAAGCTGAAGATTTTTTGGCTAAAAATATAGGTTCCAATTATAAGGTTGCCGATTTAGAAACTAAACCGACCAAAAAAACACCAGCTGGACCATTTACAACCTCCACTTTACAACAAGAAGCAGCACGTAAACTGTATTTGCCAGTAGGAATTACAATGCAATTGGCACAACGATTGTACGAAGCAGGTTTGATAACCTATATGAGAACCGATTCGGTAAATCTTTCCAATGAAGCGATGAATGCGGCGCAAGCAGAAATTACGAAATCATACGGTAAAGAATTTTCTAAACCACGAACATTTACCAATAAAAGTAAAGGTGCACAGGAAGCACACGAAGCCATTCGTCCGACTGATATGTCCCGTCACACGGTAAATATCGATCGTGATCAAGCACGTTTGTATGATTTAATTTGGAAAAGAACGTTGGCTTCTCAAATGGCTGATGCCGAATTAGAACGTACTAATGTAAAAATTGAAGCCAATAAACACCAAGAAATTTTTACAGCATCTGGTGAAGTTATAAAATTTGAAGGTTTTCTTAAAGTTTATCTCGAAGGCAACGATGACGATGATGAAGAGCAAGAAGGAATGTTACCAGCAATGAAAGTCAACGAAAAGTTGGTCAATAATTACATTACAGCAACTGAACGTTATTCTCGTCCACCAAGTCGTTATACCGAAGCTTCGTTGGTAAAAAAATTAGAAGAATTAGGAATTGGTCGACCGTCAACTTATGCGCCAACAATTTCTACTATCATCAACAGAAGTTATGTTGAAAAAGGAACTTTGGAAGGTCAAGAACGAAAATATACCCAGTTGACTTTGCAATCGGGTAAAGTTTCTGATGTAATTTTAAAAGAAAATACGGGTTCAGACAAGGGAAAATTAGTTCCTACAGATATTGGAAATATTGTGACTGATTTCTTGGTAAAAAATTTCGATGCGATTTTAGATTATAATTTTACTGCCAAAGTAGAACAAGATTTTGACGAAATCGCCGAAGGAAATATCAATTGGACCATCATGATGCAGGAGTTTTATGATAAATTTCATCCAAATGTAAAAGATGTTGAAGCCAATGCCGACAGAGAAAGTGGCGAACGTATATTGGGAAAACATCCAGAATCGGGTAAAGTGGTTTTGGTTCGTTTAGGGAAATTCGGTGCTATGGCTCAAATTGGCGATAGTGAAGACGAAGAAAAGAAATTTGCGAGTTTGCGTCCTGAGCAAAATATTGGAACAATTAGTTTAGAAGAAGCATTGAATTTATTTTTATTACCAAAAGCTTTAGGAACATACAAAGGAGAAGAAGTTGAGGTAAGTTTAGGCAGATACGGACCATTTATTAGGTTTGGAGCAACTTTTGTTTCCTTACCAAAAGGCGAAGAACCATTAGATGTAGATTTAGAACGAGCTAAAATTTTAATTGACGAAAAAGCGCAAGCTGAAGCACCAATTGCGGTTTATAAAGGAGAAGGTGTTCAAAAAGGAACAGGTCGTTTTGGTCCGTTTATAAAATGGAATGGAACTTTTATAAATGTTTCTAAGAAATATAATTTTGATAATTTATCACAAAATGATATAGAAGAATTAATTGAAGATAAACTTCAAAAAAACATAGATAAAGTAATCCATAATTGGGAAGCAGAAGGAATTTTAGTTCAAAAAGCGCGTTGGGGAAGAAGTGAGATTACGAAAGGTAAAATCAAAATCGAATTGAATAAAGATATTGAAGCATCAAAATTAACTTTAGCCGAAGTGCAAGCTATGATTGAAAAGAAATCACCAGCTAAAAAACCTGCTGTAAAGAAAACCACGGCAAAAAAACCAGTTGCTAAAAAAGCTACTCCAAAAAAGAAATAAAAATGGAATTTGATTTTTTGACTCCGTTAAATGCTGATTTGTTGATTGAAATAAAAAAAAATTCGACACAACATTTGTCGAGTAAAGTTGTGTTTCATTCAAAGGATGATTTTCCAGATTTGAATAAAATCAATATTGCAATAATTGGAGTTTTAGATAATAGAGGTTCAGGAGAACATTTAATTGAAGCAGATTTAACTTTTGTTAGACAAGAATTATATTCTTTATTTCCGGGTAATTGGAGTCAATCAATAGCAGATCTTGGTAATATTGTAGCTGGAAATTCAATTGATGACACTTATTTTGCAGTTGAAAAAGTTGTGTCCAGTTTAATTAAGAAAAAAATTATTCCTATAGTTATTGGCGGATCACAGGACTTAACGTATGCTTTATATCGCTCTTATGACTCTTTGGAGCAAATGGTCAATTTAGTAGTAATAGATTCTAAATTTGATTTTGGAAAGCAAGATGGAAATAATTTATCAGAATCTTATTTATCTAAAATTATAGTAGAGGAACCAAACAATCTATTCAATTTTTCGAATATTGGATATCAAACCTATTTAAATTCTCAAGAAGAGATCGATTTAATAGAAAAAATGTATTTTGATGCCTACAGACTTGGTGAAGTAAGTAATGATATAGCTATTTCAGAGCCAGTTTTTAGAGATGCTGATATTTTAAGTGTAGATTTAACATCTGTAAAGTCATCTGATTCAGGAAATATCATTAAATTTGTTCCTAATGGTTTAGATGGAAAGCAAATATGTTCATTGGCAAGGTACGCAGGAATTAGCGATAAGGTAAGTTTATTTGGAATTTTTAATCACAACAATAGTTTAAATGAGTCGGTGTTAATTGCCCAAATTATTTGGTATTTTATTGAAGGTGTTCATTTTCGTTCAAATGAATATCCATTCGGAAGTCACAAAGATTACTTTAAATACATAGTTCCTTTTGAAGAAGAAGAAATTGTTTTTTACAAAAGCAATAAAACCGAACGTTGGTGGATAGAAATTCCATTTTTTTCAAATCAACACAATAAACATAAAAGAATTACGTTATTACCGTGTTTACATTCTGATTACGTTGCTGCAACTAATCAGGAATTGCCAGAAAGATGGTGGAAAGCACAGCGGAAGTCAATACTGTAAAGCAAATATCGATTAAATTAATTTTTAATCTAATTTGTAAGATATAGATTATAATAAATAAATTTATTTGCATTTTATCGATAAATAACGTTTTTAATCGGTATTTTATTTTTTTTAACAAAATTTATAATTTACTTTTGATTCAGTATTTTAAAATTAAGAAACAAATAATTGTTTTTTTCAAAAATTATAGATAGGTTTACCGCCTTAAAATTTTAATACACAATATAACCCAAATTTATATGAAGAAGTTCATTGCATTTGCATCTATTTTAACTCTTTTGGCTAGTTGCGGCAAATCGTCTGATAAGGGCGAACTAGTGGGAGTGAAGGGTAAGAAGTGGCACCCAGAAAAACCTTACGGGATGACTCTTGTTCCAGGTGGTGCATTCATAATGGGTAAATCAGATGATGATTTAGCTAACGTTCAAGACGCGCCAACCAAAACTGTTACTGTACGATCTTTTTATATGGATGAAACTGAAATTACAAATAGCGAATATCGTCAATTTGTGAATTGGGTTAAAGATTCTATTATAAGAGTTCGTTTAGCAATACTTGCTGATGAAACTGGAACCAAAGCAGGTGCGGGAAAAGGTGGTAAATCTGCTGGTAGCATTGGTGATTTTGCCTTTGCAGATCAGGATCCAGCTAAGATGACTCCTTATGATAAATATATGTATGAAAATTATTACAGCGTTGGAACAACTGATGATGCTTATGCTGGTCGTCGTTTAAACCGAAAAGTAAAATTGATTACCGATACAAAAAAATATCCAGATGAATATTACACCGAAGTAATGGATACTATGTATCTTCCTGTGGCAGAATCATTTAATGGATTAAGAACAATTGATGTAAATAAATTACAGTTTCATTATTCATGGATGGATATTCAAGCTGCAGCTAAAGCTAAAGTAGGTAAAAGAAGTAAATTCATCAAAACTGAAAATACTAAAATCTATCCAGATACAACTGCATGGATTAAGGATTTTGCTTATTCTTATAATGAGCCAATGCACAACGATTATTTCTGGCATCAGGCTTATGGAGATTATCCAGTTGTTGGGGTAAATTGGAAACAAGCTAAAGCATTCTGTGCTTGGAGAACATTGAATAAAAATATTTACGTTAAAAAGAAAAAAGGAAGAGATTTAATTAATTCCTTCCGTTTGCCTACAGAAGCAGAATGGGAATATGCTGCTCGAGGTGGATTACAATCTGGAACTTACCCTTGGGGTGGACCATATACTAAAAATGATAGAGGTTGTTATTTAGCAAATTTCAAACCAAGTCGTGGAGATTACGCTGCAGATCAGGCTTTGTATACGGTAGAAGCTAAATCTTATCAACCTAATGGATATAATTTGTACAACATGGCCGGAAACGTTTCAGAGTGGACAGACTCTTCTTATGATGCTTCTTCTTACGAATATGTTTCGACTATGAATCCTAATGTTCCTGATACTTCTAACAAACGTAAAGTTGTTCGAGGGGGTTCTTGGAAAGATGTATCTTACTTCCTTCAAGTAAGTACAAGAGATTTCGAATATCAAGATACGGCACGAAGCTATATTGGCTTCCGAACAGTTCAAGATTATATGGGAACTCAAACTACTGGAAACGGTAAAAAAGCTATCAAGCTTTAGTATTGTATATTAACTAACTTAAATATAAATTAAACTTAACTAACAAAAATTTTATTATTATGGCATTGATTCCTAAAAAAGTTATGAATTTCACCTATGGTATGGGTGCAGCAGTTGTAATCGTTGGAGCATTATTCAAAATCCAACACTGGCCTTTTGCAAGTGCATTATTAATTACAGGATTATTAACAGAAGCATTTATATTTGCGTTATCAGCTTTTGAACCAGTTGATAAAGAATTAGATTGGTCATTAGTTTACCCAGAATTAGCTGGTGGTGATGCTAAGAAAAAAGATGTCAAAAAATTAGAAGATCCTAAAGAAGCGCAAGGTTTGTTGTCACAAAAATTAGATAATATGTTGAAAGAAGCTAAAATTGACGGTGAGTTGATGGCTAGCTTAGGAAACAGTATCAAAAATTTTGAAGGAGCAGCTAAATCTATTTCACCTACTGTTGACGCAATGGCGGGACAGAAAAAGTATGCTGAAGAAATGGGTAAAGCGGCAACACAGATGGAAGCATTAAATGGTTTATACCAAGCTCAATTGCAAAGTGCAGAGAGAAATGTACAAATCAACAATGAAGTTGCTGAAAACAATTTAAAATTAAAAGATCAAATGCAGTCTTTAACTTCTAACTTATCTACATTGAATAATGTATATGGTGGAATGCTTTCTGCAATGAGCAATAAAGGATAATTAGTTTCAAACTAAATTTATTATTAAACAAAATTTTAAACTAAACTAATTAGAAAAAATGGCAGGAGGAAAATTAACCCCTAGACAGAAGATGATTAACCTGATGTATTTGGTTTTCATCGCGATGTTAGCATTAAATATGTCAAAAGAAGTGCTTTCGGCATTTGGATTGATGAACGAAAAATTTGAAAGCGCAAATACAGCATCTAGTACTACCAACAAGCAGATGTTGGAAAGCATTGATAAAAAAGCAGAAGAATCAAAAGGAGATTTTATCGCAGCAGCTGTAACTGCTCACAAGGTTGAAAAAGTATCTAAAACTTTTTATGATTTTGTTGAGTCTTTAAAAGCTGATGCAACTAATGGTGTAAAAGTTGATGAAAAAACAGGAAAATTGCCTTATGAGGCAATGGATAAAGGACCACACATCGATGAAACTTGGTTTAAAGGTGATAATTATTCTGCAAAAGGAACAGAGATAGTTAATGCTATGAGTAAATATGTAGCAGATATGAAAGCTTCAACCTCTGGACAATCAAAGTTAGATGGAATTATTAAAGAAGTAGAATCTAAATTTAATACAGCCGATGTTAAAGATGGTGAAGGTGTAACTAAAAAATACTTATCATACCATTTTGAACATTTTCCTGCGATTGCTTCATTAGCAAAATTAACTGCATGGCAAAATGATATTAAAAAAGCTGAAGCAGATATTTACAGTGCTGCTTTAGGTAAAGCTGCTGTAAGTGAGGCTTCATACAGCAAGTTTGAAGCTATAGTTGTACTTGATAAAAATGCTTATTTTCAAGGTGAAAATGTAACTGGTAAAGTAGTTTTGGGTAAATATGACCCAAACGCACAATTCAGTGGTTTTGAAGGTCCAGGAAAATTAGTTAATGGTCAAGCTATTATATCGACCACAGCCGGTGCCGTTGGTGAGCAAAATTTAGGAGGATCTTTTAACTTTATGGAGAATGGTAAACCAATTAAGTTGCCTTTTAAAGGTAGTTATGTTGTAGTTCCTCGTCCAAATACTGCTAATATTTCAGCTGATAAAATGAACGTTGTTTATAGAGGTTTACCAAACCCAATGACCATTTCGTTTGCTGGAATAGGCGACAATAATGTTTCTGCTTCTGCTCCTGGTTTATCTAAATCTGGTGCAAACGGAAAATATAATTTAAATCCTAGCGAAGGAAACGAAGTTACAGTTTCTGTAACTGGTAAAATGTCAGACGGAAAATCAGTATCTGACAAAAAAGTATTTAGAATCAAAGGAATCCCTGCTCCTCAAGCTGCAATTGGTGGTGCTGCAGGAAGTCAAAAAGGCGCTAAATCTCGTTTGCAATCTTCACAAATTACTGCAATATTACCTGACTTTTTATATGATTTGAAATTTCAAGTAACGCAATTTGTTCTTAAAGTTCCCGGTCAAGCTTCTATAGTTGTAAATGGTGATAGAGTTAATGCACAGTGTGTTTCTGCTCTAGCTAGAGCCTCTAAAGGAGATCAAATTACAATATCTGATGTGAAAACCAAAATTATAGGTGATGGTGCAGGTATTCAGACTAAAACTGCTGCGCCAGCAATTTTTGAAATACAATAATTTAAGTCTTTCCCCATAGAAAAATCTACTTAAATAAATAGAAATTATGAATTTAAAAAATCTTTTTTTAACCGCTTTAGTTGTAGTAGGAAGTATAGCTTCTTTTGCTCAATCTAATCTTTTGAATGCTAAAACTCCTGCCGAGATAGGTAAGAAAACGGCTGCTCAAATGGAATCTGATAATGATAAACCACTACCGTATGGTTATGTTCACGACAGAGACGTTTTGATGGGTAAAACTACTTGGGAAAATATAGATATTGATGAAAGAATTAACTTTCCGCTTTATTATCCAGTAGATACAGCTTTTGTAGGTAAAGACAGACGTTCATTATTTTCTGTTTTATTAAATGGAATAAAAGCCGGAAAAATTACAGAAGTATATGGTGATGATTATTTTAATGCAAAAAAATCATTGAAGGATATGGAATCAGTATTCAAATATCGTGATACTATTCCTTCTGGTATTGATGAATTTAATACTGATGTTGCCGGTTATAAATCGGGCGCAAAAGTTTTAGACAAACAATACATCAATGAAACAGAACTTGCTGCAAGTGATATCGCAGGCTACAGAATTAAAGGTTTTTGGTATTTTGATAAGCGTCAAAGTGAATTGAAGTATAGATTACTTGCAATTTGCCCGATGGCTACAGAAGCTCGAGATAAAGCGAAAGGAAACACAGATGCAATAGAATTGTTTTGGGTTTATTTCCCATCTATACGTGACGTGTTGCATGAAGCAAAAGCTTTTAATGACAAAAACTCTGCCATGCCAATTACTTTTGATCATTTGTTAAATTCCCGCCGTTTCAATGGAGTTATTTATAAAGAAGAGAATGTTTATGGCGATAGAACTATTGAAAAATACATGCAAGATAATGCTCAGATGCAATTGTTAGAATCCGAAAGAGTTAAAGACAAAATTCGTGATTTTGAACAAGACATGTGGAATTACTAATTAAGAATTAATCATATTTATGAAAACTCTTATCGAAAGGTAAGAGTTTTTCTTATTTTAATTTTTTTGTAATTAAATTATCATCTTAATTAACAATCAACGAACAACAACCAACCATCAAATACTTATGCATGATTATATAATAGTGGGTTGTGGTCTTGCAGGAATTGCATTTGCTGAAAAAGCATTGCAAAACAGCAAATCTATTATTGTAATAAACAATCAATCTCAAAATGCCTCTAAAGTCGCTGGTGGTTTATACAATCCTGTTGTATTGAAACGATTTAGTCAAGTGTGGAATGCTAACGAACAACTGGAACTTCTAGATGTATTTTATAGTGATTTAGAGAAAAAATTAAAAATTAAATTAGATTACAAATTACCGTTACTACGTAAATTTTATTCCATAGAAGAGCAAAATAATTGGTTTATAGCTTCAGACAAACCTAATTTATCTAATTTCTTATCGACAAAGCTAATTTTTCAAAATTTTAAGTTTGTGACTTCACCCTATGGATTTGGAGAAGTTCTATATTCTGGATATATTGATACACAACTCCTTGTAAATGAATATCAGAATTATTTGAAGCAGTTAAATTTATATCTTGAAGAATCGTTTAATCATTCGCTATTGCAAGTTGAGGCTGACTTTGTAACTTATAAAAATTATAAAGCAAGGCATATTGTCTTTGCAGAAGGATTTGGAATGCTTTTAAATCCGTTTTTTACTAGTTTACCATTAGATGGAACGAAAGGTGAATTACTTATTATTAGAGCTCCAAATTTAGATTTTAATGTAATTTTGAAAACTTCCATTTTTGTGGTGCCTTTAGGTAGCGATTTGTATAAAGTGGGAGCAACATATAACTGGGATGACAAATCAAATGCACCAACAGACGTTGCAAAATTGGAACTTATTGATAATTTAAAAGATTTAATTGCGTGCGATTTTGAAATTGTAGAACATCGTGCTGGAGTTCGGCCAACGGTTAAGGATAGAAAACCTCTTGTTGGCACACATTATCAGTATAAAAATGTACATTTATTAAACGGATTGGGAACCAGAGGTGTAATGCTTGCTCCAGCAATGGCAAGGGATTTATATAATTTAATTGAGCATAAAATTCAACTAGACATGAATGTTGATATTAGGAGAATTAAAAATTATGGAAAATTTTAATTGTATTGCTATTTTTACAAAAGACAATTAGCATTTAGCCCTGAATGGAGGGAAAAACATACCTTTTTTGGGATTTTTGGAAGGAATGCAGGAATTGCAATTATAGAAATGCGCAAGCCATTCGCTACCAATTTAATGTAGTGTTTTCCAATCTTTATCGAAAGCAACAAACATGTTGATGTAAATATTACGAGCTAATCTGGCTGTAATTGGAATTAAAATTCCGATGCCAATACAAATTAAAAGTAGTGCTTTGTTCGCGTTGAGATTGATAAAAAGATTTGCAATAAGAAAAATAATAATGCCAATTAAAACGGTTAATCCGTAACTGACGTACATTGCACCATAAAAAAATGAGGGTTCAATTTTATATTTAAGTTTGCAATGACTACAATTTTCGTGCATAGCATATAAACGCGACAAATGATACGGATTTTTGTCGATGTACATACTTTCTTCTTGACAACGAGGACAAGTTCCTGTTAAAATACTATGTAATTTGCTTCCTTTTTTTAACATTTGCAAAAAATTAATGTAGCCTTTGTAGCTTTTGCAAAATTAAACTTTTAAAGCGCTACATACTTCAAATTTCAAAATAAAATAATGTTAAACATTCATAATTTATCGGTTTCTTTTGGTGGTTCTTATCTTTTTGAAGAAGTAACTTTTCGTTTAGGATCAGGCGATAGAGTTGGACTTGTTGGTAAAAATGGCGCAGGAAAATCGACAATGTTAAAAATTCTTGCTGGCGATTTTAAACCCGATTCAGGTCAAATTGCTACTGAAAAGGAAGTTCAAATGGGATTTTTGCGTCAAGATATTGATTTTGAACAAGGACGAACTGTTCTTGAAGAAGCATATGAAGCTTTTACAGAAATTAAAATTGTAGAGAAAAAATTAGAACAAATAAATCATCAGCTAGTTACCAGAACCGACTATGAAAGCGATGAATATTCACAAATTATTGAAGATTTATCTGATTATACACACCGTTTTGAATTGCTTGGCGGTTATAATTATGTTGGTGATACTGAGAAAATATTACTTGGATTAGGGTTTAAAAGAGAAGTTTTTAATGATCAAACAGAAACATTTTCTGGTGGTTGGCGCATGCGAATTGAACTGGCGAAACTGTTGTTACAATCAAACGATATTTTGCTTCTTGATGAACCAACAAACCATTTAGATATCGAAAGTATCATTTGGTTAGAGGGATTTTTACGCAATTTTCCAGGTGTTGTGGTTATCGTTTCGCACGATAAAATGTTTTTAGACAACGTGACCAACAGAACTATAGAAATTTCGCTTGGTAAAGCTTATGATTTCAACAAACCGTATTCGGAATATTTAGAATTACGTCATGAAATTAGAGAAAAGCAATTGGCTACTCAAAAAAATCAAGCCAAGAAAATTGAAGAGACAGAGAAGTTAATAGAGAAGTTTAGAGCGAAAGCTTCTAAAGCTTCTATGGCGCAATCATTGATTAAAAAACTCGATAAAGTAGAGCGAATTGAAGTTGATGAAGACGATAATTCGGTAATGAATATTTCGTTTCCAGTTTCTAAAGTGCCAGGAAAAGTAGTTATTGAAGCCGAAAATGTTACCAAATCGTATGGTAAAAAAGTTATTCTAAAAGATATTTCATTGTTGGTAGAACGAGGCAGTAAAATTGCTTTTGTGGGTCAAAATGGTCAAGGAAAATCTACTTTTATAAAAGCCATTGTAAACGAATTTGAATACAGTGGCGAAATCAAGTTGGGTCACAACGTGCAAGTAGGTTATTTTGCGCAAAATCAGGCTGAATATCTTGATGGCGAAATTACGCTTTTGCAAACTATGGAAAACGCCGCGACCGATACAAACCGCTCTAAAGTTCGCGATATGTTGGGTTCGTTTTTGTTTCGTGGTGACGATGTTGATAAAAAAGTAAAAGTGCTTTCTGGCGGAGAACGTAACCGACTGGCATTATGTAAGTTATTGCTTCAACCCATCAATGTTTTGGTGATGGATGAACCTACAAATCACCTAGATATTAAGTCAAAAAATGTACTAAAATCAGCACTTCAAAAATATGAAGGAACCTTACTTTTGGTGTCGCACGATAGAGATTTTTTACAAGGAATGTCTAACATTGTGTACGAATTTAAAGACCAAAAAATAAAAGAATATTTGGGTGATATTAACTATTTTCTAGAAATGCGAAATCTAGAAAATATGCGCGAAGTAGAAAAGAAAGACGTTGCCAAAAAAGAAATTCCTAAAGAAACTTCTAAAGTTTCTTACGAAGATCAAAAGAAAAATAAATCCTTACAAAACCGATTGAGCAAGGTAGAAAGCAACATTAAGCAACTCGAAATTGACATCCAAAAAGACGATAAAGAACTCGCTTCTAACTACGACAAACACCTTGAAAACGCCAGTTTCTTTATGGCATACAACAAGAAAAAAGCCGATCTCGAAAAACTTTTAACCGAGTGGGAAACCGTTCAAGAAGAAATAGATTCAATGTAATTTCAGCAGCTATTTCCAGCTTTCCGTTTCAATCTTTCATTATAAAAACTCTTTTTGTAAGCCTTTACAGGAACTTCCGTTGGTCGTTCTGTAAACGCCACAAAAAAGTAGTTTTTATAAAGAAAGGATTTTCACTTCAATCTGGGCTAAATTTGAATCTAAGATATCAACCCAATACTTTTAGAATGAGCAATTGCTTGGCTACTGTCTTTAAAATAACAAGTTTTTATGTTTAAAGTTTCTAAATTTTTTAGAGCATTAACAGCCTTTTCTTTCTTATAATTTCCAGTTTGTCGAATGTAAACTGCCTTCACAGTTACAGGAAAAATCTTGCAAATATTTTCATATAAATATGGGTCGTGTTGCGAATCATCCCCTAAAAGTGTGTAGTGTAAGTTGGGATAAAATTCTAAAATATGTTTTATCTTTTCAAATTTATGGTTGTGATCTCCACGACCAGTTATAAATAAATCCATTAAGCTAGTTTTTATATCTTTTAACAATAAAACGGCTCTTGGTAGTTGATTAATTTCGGTGAATTGTGTTATAAATCGATACAAATTCCATTCACTACTCGAAACATAAAAAAAAGCATTTTGTTCTGTTTTATTGTTTCGTCCCGCAGTACTCAATGCTTGATAATGTGCTACAACATTGGCATAAACCTTTCTGTCATAAACATTTTTAAACAATAAAATATATAATTTCTTCAATACATTTCTAGTGTGCGAAACTAAAAAAGTATCGTCGATGTCTGATATAAAGCCAAAATTTCCTTCGTGAGGTTTAATAAAACTTGCCGTTTCTATTATTTCTTGCTCTTTGTAAAATATGCTTACGCTATAATCTATCCACCCATAATTTGATTTTTCTGTAAGCGGAATACAAAATTTAAAATACCCGTCATCAAGCGTTTTGGTATGAATTTTTGTCCCATGATAATCAAGATAAACATCCGCATTAGCTTGTGTGCCAATACGAAACATTTTTATTATAGAATTGGCATTCTTGAAATTCTTTTTTTGAAAATCATAATCTTGCTTATTTGTAGGTTTAAAAACGTGACCCATCACAATTAATTCTTGTTCGTTGGCATATCCGCGATATAATTTTAAGATGGGTTTCATTTAATTTTATACATTTGATTTTGAGAGTACAAAATACAAATTATTTAATGATTACAAGTTATGGCAGTTAAAAAGAAGTATATTTTAGTAGTAAATCCTATATCGGGCGATTTAGATAAGACTGAAATTTTAAAAAAAACAGAGGCTTTTGTTGCGCAATTTGAAGTAGATATAATTGTATATGAAACATCGGGCAATGAAGATGAAGAGGCAATTAAAAACTTATATAAAATTCACAAACCAGAACGCATAATAATTGCTGGTGGCGATGGTACTATTAAAATGGTAGCCGAAGCGTTAGAAATGCACAATGTTATTTTTGGAATAATTCCATCTGGTTCTGCTAACGGACTTTCGGTTGACTTGAATTTACCGTCTACAATTGAAGAGAATTTAGCTGTGGCTTTTGGCAATAATTTTATTGCAATGGATATGATTTCCATCAATGGAAAAAAAAGTATTCATTTGAGTGATTTAGGTTTGAATGCACAGCTGGTTAAAAATTATGAAAACAGTTCTACAAGAGGTAAACTGGGTTATGCATTGCAAGTAATTACTACATTAAATGAGCGTGAAGAACCGTTTTCTGCAACAATAAAGGCAAATAATCAAACCGTTAATTGTGATGCGCAGATGATTGTAATTGCCAATAGTCAAAAATATGGAACTGGTGTAACGATAAATCCTAACGGAAAAATAAATGACGGAAAGTTTGAATTGGTTATATTGAAAAATTTGGATTTGGTTGTATTCGCAAAAATTATTACGGGTAATATTCCTGTAAACTTTGATGATGTTGAAATAATTTCGACTGATAATGCCGTAATTCAACTGAATGTTCCGGTAAGTTTTCAAATAGATGGAGAATATATTGGCGAAGAAACCGAGCTTGAAATTAATATTTTGCCATCGCAAATGAAAGTTGCTATTTTGTAATTTAACAATAAATAAATTCAATTTTTATGAATGGGGAAACACATTCTATAAGCATCAATTCGGTAGCCTACAACTTGCAAGAAATAGAAGACTTGGCTTGGAAAAAAATGGTTAATGGTTCAGTTAAGAAGAAAAATGGTTTTCGTACAATGTATGTGGCAACAGTAAACCAACTTGGCGAAGCCACTATGCGAACTGTGGTAAACAGAAAGGTAGATCAATTACGTAAAACTATTTATTTTCACACGGATATTCGGTCGCAGAAGATTGCCGATTTGCGAGCAGACAATCGATTGTTTATGTTATTTTATGACGCTAAGCAGCGCGTTCAAATTGTAGTCAAAGCTCATGCAATACTACATACCGACGACGATTTGAAAAACAATAGATGGAAAGCAACAAGTGCACAAGCGCGACTAGGATACATGACGCTTGATGCACCAAATACAGAATCGGAGTTGCCTACTTTAGGATATGACACAAAATTTTCTGAAAATAAACCAACCGAAACGGAAAGTGATTTCTATAAAGGTAATTTTGTTGTTATAGAATGCGTGGTTTATGAATTATCGTTTTTATACCTGGATTATTTAGGCAACAGAAAAGCTAACTTTATGTATGAAAACGCAACTTTAGCAAACAGTCATTGGGCTGTACCTTAAATACCAGATAATGATTTTAAAAAATTTACATTTAATTCTTTCCTCAATTATTGTTATTCCTGTGGCAATAGTTTACGGGTTTTGTCCTCATTTATTATTTCAAATAACTATAAACTCTATAAACGAGCACAGTATTTTTAAGGCAATTATGGGTTTGTATTTGGCTTTTGGGTTATTATTTATTTTAGGAATTTGTTACAGACACTATTGGAAAACGGCTACACAAGTCAACATTCTTTTTATGTTTAGTTTAGCTTTTGGGCGGATTATCAGTTTTGTTTTTGATGGATTTCCGTCTCCTGTATTTTTATTCGGAACACTAGGTGAGTTGATTTTGGGTTTTTATGGATTACTTCAACTTAAACAACATAGCATTAAAAGCTAAACTTCTAGCAAATAAAATAGTAGAAGTTTAGCTTTTTTTATTTCATCACATTAAAAATAGTATTGTATTTTGTTACTCCATCAGAATTAAAAATAACTTTTCTGTTGGGTTGATTTGCTAATTCATAATTTCCATTAACTGTAAATTTAACTTCCACAAATTTATATCCTGTTTCAAATGTTTTTGTGATGCTATAAATACTGTTTTTTTTCATTACTGACAGTTCTGTATCGTAATTCCAATCTAGAGGTTTTTCGCCTCTAATTCCTACTGTTTTTATGTCTTTAACTTTAGAAACATCAATTGTAAAAACAACTGTTTTCTTAAATGTTTTTTGCACGCAACTTGTTGTAATTAAACTCAGTAATCCAATTGATAATATAATTTTATTTTTCATTTTTAGTATTTTTAGATATTAAATAATCTATTCCAAACCTTCCCGAACCTGATATTAATGAATACATTGCAACCCATAGAAAACCCATTGCTGGCAACATCATCCACATTCCTTGAGACCATTGTTGTAAAAAAATGGATACCAACATTGTTCCCATAATTAAAAAAGATGCAATTCTTGTTTGAAATCCTAGTACTAAAAAGATACCGCCAACAGCTTCGCTAAAACCGCCCATCCTAGCAAAAAATGCTGGGAACACTTTAAAAATTCCGCCATATTGAGCTACATCATTAGGAAACCAAAACGCAACTTCAAATAGTCCTAAATTTTTATCGGCTGGTGACCAAGGCAATCCAAACTTATCGGCCCCAAAGGAAGATGCTAATAGAAATCCGCAAATAATTCGGGGTAGCGCTGTAAGAAAATCTTGCCACCAAAATGGTGCTAATATAGGTTTTGTAATTTTTTGTAAAAGTGTCATAATTTATTTTTTAATGATTAAAATAGATTAATTTTTAATTATTTGTAAATCTTTATTTTCCAGTTGATGAAGATTGAGTGTCAAATTTAGCTTTGCCAAAGTTTATAATAGTGCAGTTTCCTGCTGTTTTAGTAGTAATGTTGTTGTAATTGAAAAAAATAGCAGGATTGTCTTAATAATTGTTTTCATAATTTTAAAATTTAATTTGTTGGTATTTAATTAAATGTTGTTTATTAATTTTTGTAAGTCATTGCTAATCCTAAATCGCCAGTTGCTTTTATATCAATTGAGGCATATTGGTCTGATTTATTTTCAATAACTACAGCAGTATTTTTTGCCACTTTTACAGTTACAATTTGGTTTATTTGAAGTGTTTCTCTTGAATAAGTTCCGCCATCAATTGGTGCCATATAAATATCTACAGGATGATTGGAAACATTTTTTAGTGTGACTTTAAATTTTCCGTGTTCATTATTTCCTAGTAAAAAACTATCATTTGGCTTGATAGAAGTGTTAGAATTTAAAGAAGAAAAAATACTGCAAGAAGTTAAAAGTAATCCTAATGCAATTGTTGTAATAATTGTTTTCATAAAATAATAAAGTTTTAATGATTAATAACATTGCAAAGATGCGATGGAGATAACCACTGAACGCTTCAAATTATGATATGAGACATTTTAGTTTGGTCTCAAATTGTGAATGTCTTGGAAGGTATTGAAAACATTGATTTTTTCGTAAAAGTATCAAGTTGTGACACTAACGATTATTATAATTAGGAATGTGGAATTGCGTTAAGGATAGAAGCGAAAATTTTTTTTTGGCTTTTTTTGCCAAAAAAAATTGTAGCGAATAGCCTGACGGCTTTTCGCCGAAAAGCCCAAATAATTTTATAATTGCGACAAATAATCTTTAGGAGACAAGCTTGTGTTTTTTTTAAAAGCTCGGTTAAAAGTTGCCTTGGAATTGAAGCCACAATCAAAGGCGATGCCGAGTAATGTAGACTTTTTATGCTGGTTTTTTTGGAAAGCTTTTTTGACTTCTTCAACTCGATATTGGTTTACAAAATCGTTGAAATTCATTTGAAAACCTTGGTTTATGGTTTTTGAAATTATGGAAACATTTGTATTTAAACTTTTTGCTACATCAGTGAGGGTTAATTCGGGATTTTGAGAGACGTTTTGGGTTTCAAAAAGCGTACTAATTTTATTTTTCCATTCAAAAGTTTCGCTGGAAATTGCAAACGAAATGGGTAATTCTTGAAAATCTATTTCGGTTGTAATTTCGTTTTCACTAGATGCTAAAAGGAACACTTTATTATTTTTTAGTGAGTCAAACTGGAAAGAGATTTTAGTTGTTAATGCGTTGGAATAACCTGTGATTGCTATGTATAACATAATTATTGAAAAGCAGAAAAAGTACCACCAAGATCCAATATATTTGTTGTCACTGGGTGCAATAATGTCGATTATATAAAATAAAATTTGCAGGATTTGCATGGATAAAAATGCTATTAAGAATGTTTTGATCCATTTAAAAAGAATGTCGTCAGCAAAACTTACAAGCTGTTGCACTAACTTTTGATATTTTTGGTAATATATTAAACTTAAAACGAAGTATACAAGCATGGATATTAATCCTAATTTTTGATACCAATCGTCGAAATCACGATCGCTACCATCTGCAAAAAAGTAGGGCTTGTTTAAAATGAGTTTATCGGTTACAATCATAATTATATTGTAAAACAAATATAATATTGCTGGAATTAAATGATAAAAATTGGTTTTGTTGAGTTTAAAACTAGGGTTGAGTAGCGATTGAACATAGAAATAAATAATAGGACCAATAAAAAATAAATGTTGTAACGGCAAGCAAAACATAATTTCGCGATAAGGTTGATGATCGTACCAACCTGCAAAACCCAGCATCCAAGGCGCAATATACAAGGCGCATAAAAACACAAATAAGCTTAGCCATTTGTTGGACTGATTGTCATTTAATATTCCTTTTTTTAGCAACAGTAAGCTGTACAATATTCCGTTGGAAAAAAATAGGAGTAGTAATGCACTGTAAAAATTAAAGTTAAAAAGCATGATTTAATATCTGTTTTTTATTTGAATGGATTTCGTTCTTGCCAAATGGTTTCGGGTTCTAAATAATTGAAAATTCTAGCCATATTTTTGTTTAAAAACGAATTGGAATGTTGTATAATTCCAAACATTTTTTCGGGTTTTGCACCTACTGAACTTTTAATTTCCAGTGCTGTTCTCGCAAAAATAATTTCGTGGAACCCCTTTTTTATGGAATAAGCAATCATGTCGTAAAGCATGTTTAAATACAGCATTTTCTCGCGTTGAATACTCTCGTCATAGCCTAGAAAATAAGTTTCCATTGAAGTGTTATTTTTAATCAATGTGTTAAATCCTATTAATTTATTGTCAATAAAATAGCCGTAAAATAAAAACTTATCTTTTAGTTTTTCTTTAAAAACACTAAAGTGATTTTGAGGCAGAAAAAAGGTGTTAAACGGAGCATTTTTAGCCACATGTAAATACAAATTGTAGATAATTTTTTCGTTTTTAATAATTTCTTCTAAATTCATTTTTCGCTTTTCAACACCAATGCTTTTTTTGTGCGCACGCTTGTACTGATCCCGATATTTTTTAGACAATGCATTGATATAATCTGCATCAGAATTCCAATTATCTGGAATTTTAAAAATCATATTAGGTTGGGTCGAAAATTTATAATAATTTGGAAAAATTGAATTTTCTAAAGATTTTACTTGGTTTTCGTCAAAATCTTTAAAGCTAATAATGTGGACTTTTTTCCCGAGTTTATTAAAATTATTTTTAAGTTTGTCTATTGCAAGTTTTAGCATTTGCATAACCAAAGTTGTATTTTCATGGTCAACAATTTTAATTGCATTTTGTCCAGTAAGCATATTATTTCCAATGAACAATACATGTGACGAAAAATTTTTAAAGATAAAATTACGAATGGTTTTTTTGAAGCATTGATCTCGGTTTCCAAAAGTTTCCAATTGATTTACATCTAAAAATTGGGAAATAGAAATCGCTATAAGCTTTTGATTTTTGAAGATTCCAATAAAATTGCAAACCATATTTGATGGAGCACTATTTTCTAAAACATCCAAATAAATTTTTTGTAAAAATATGTTATCATTTGCAACAGTATCCCACCTATCTGGAAGTTGCTCTGTTTTAGAATATATTTTGAACGAATACTGGTGTTCCAATTTTTAATTTTTTTCAAAATTAGTTAAAATAAACGTTGCCAATAGTATTTGATTTTAATAATATTTAAAACAAAAAAATCCGACTCAAAGAATCGGATTTTGATAGTATTTTGAAATTTTCAAAACCATTTGCAAATAATAGCTCCCATTATCATTAAGCTTACAATCCAGTATCCTGCAGTTATGAGAACATATTTAAAACTGCGCTTTTCATATAGTGAAGTTATTCCCACTAACGGAAATACAAAAAATAATCCGGTTAAAAAACCATGCAAAGCACCATGTTTGAATGTTCGGAACGCTGTTCCATAATCGTTCATAAAGTTGGTGTACGATGGTAATGTTTTTTCCGCCATCATAGGTCCACCAACCATTGACATTGCACCCATTTGATGAATAACGATAGGATGTAGTGTAACGGCTACAAAAATAGAGTAGATGAAGTGAAGAATTAATAGTTTAAACATCCCTTTTTTCTCGGTGCCATCCATTTCGACCTTTGTTTCTCGCATCCAAATTGTCCCAAAGACTTTAGGATTGTACCATACAAAACCTACAAGTAGCGACGAAAATGCCGCTAGTAAAATAATTGGAAAATTGTAATTCATAATTTATTAGTTTATTGGTTTAAGAAACAAACATACTGTTTTTTGTAATTAAGCGTTTAAAAGATTATGAATAAATCTACAAATACCTATTTTTCGTAAATATTCTTCTAATTCAAAACTATAAGGTTATGGAAGTTCCAAAATTCCCATATAATGAGGGGCAAAGGCAACGTGCTGTGGATAAATATAAAACATTCAACAAGTTATCTAAAGAAAGTTATGATAATATAACTTCGTTAGTTGCTCATATTTGTGAAGTTCCAGTTGCCTTAATTACCTTACTCGATTATGATTATAATACGTTTAAATCTCATTATGGTATAGAAGAAGAAAGATTGCCTAGAGAAATTTCATTTTGTGCACATGCAATAAATTATGATGACGACATCACCATTGTAACCGATAGTAAAAAGGATGTAAGATTTTTAGATAATCCACTTGTAGATGATGGAATGGCAATATTTTACGCCGGAGTTCCACTTGTTGATCCAGATGGATTTAAATTAGGGACTTTGTGTGTGTTTGATAATAAACCAAGAGAGCTTAATGAAAATCAGGTAGAAGCCATGAAAACATTGGCCAAGCAAGTGATGATTTTATTTGAAAAAGAATATCAAAATAGTATCCTTACTAATTTGCAATTATCGCTTCAGAACAAAAATGATGTTTTAGAAAAATTTGCTGGAGTTGTATCACACGATTTAAAGTCGCCATTGGCAAACATAATTTCGTTGTTAAAAATAATTGAGGATGAAAACAAAGATAGTTTTAATGAGGAAACCCAACTGTATTTTAACTATTTGCGATCAGCGTCATATTCACTTCGAAATTACATAGATGGAATATTGAGTTTTTATAAAAGCGATTCTCTACTTGAAAGAAAAAATGAACTAGTTAACTTAGATGTTTTAATTGATGAATTGAAAAGAATGTTGCCAATGGACGGAGGCGTTTCAATTAAAACAAATTTTACGAATAATACAGTAGTTTTAAATCGAGTGGCATTGCAACAGATATTATTAAATTTACTTTCCAACGGGATAAGATACAACTCTAAATCGAATAAAATTTTAGAAATAAGTTTAAACGAAGATGATGCTTATTTTAATTTCAGTGTAACAGATAATGGGAATGGTATTTCATCAGATAATTATGAAAAAATATTCGAATTATTTCAAACTGCCGACAATCAAAATGATTTTGATTCTAAAGGAAGTGGTATTGGTTTAACCACTGTAAAAAAAGTTGTAGAAAGTTTAGGAGGAAAAGTTTGTGTTACTTCAACACAAGGTGTAGGTTCTGTATTTAAATTTTCACTAGCCAAAACTTTATAATGTAAGATTTTTTTTATACATTATATGGATGTTTATCTTATTTATGTATTTCATCGATTTTATTTGTTTTTAATCGTGTTTGTTTTCTACTTTTATAGTGTTAAAATTATACATCATGAAAATAGCAATCACTTTAGTAACAATTTTTTTAATATCTATTTCAACATTTGCAGATATTTCAGTTTCTGAAAAGAAAGCATTGATTGCTTTAAATAAATCTACTCATGGAGAAAATTGGAATTCAAAATGGAATTTGTCTGCCCCAGTTTCAACCTGGTTTGGTGTAAGTGTTATTGATGATAAAGTTGTATCAATAGATTTGTCTGACAATAATTTAGAAGGAACTTTACCAAAATCCATTTCTAGTTTGCAGAATTTACAATCTTTAATATTGTTTAAAAATAAAATCACCGGTTCAATCCCTACGACTATAGGTAAATTAAATAATATAAAGGTTTTAAATTTATCTTTTAATCAAATTTCAGGTACAATTCCAGCAGAAATTACAAACTTGAAATCATTAGTATCAATAGAATTATTTATGAATTTATTAAGTGGTTCTTTGCCCGAAAATATTGGACAACTTTCAAATTTAGAAACGTTATCTGTTTATAATAATCAGTTATCTGGTGAATTTCCTATTTCTTTATACAATTTGAAAACTTTAAAAAACTTACAACTCAACAGCAATAAATTTACAGGTATTTTAAATCACCAAATTGCTAACCTAACTTCTTTAGAAACATTAAGTTTGTTCGATAATAACATGAAAGGACAAGTTCCTTTTGAATTAGAAAAATTAAATAAATTAACCGAAATGAATTTATCATACAATAATTTTAATGGTGTAGTTTCAAAAAAATTGGCGAGAAAAGATATTTTAAACATGACAATGGTCGATCAATATGGTTTTGCAACAACTTTAAAAGTGAGTCAAGATAAAGATAAAGCAGTTGTTTCGGAAGAATAAAAATATTTAATTATTACGTTTACGAAACTTCATTTCAAGTAAATGAAGTTTTTTTTTGTTTTATAGTTTTTAGTTATAAATTTGAAGCTGATTTAATTGTTCATCAATTTAATTTTATGGATTCTAAAAAAAGTATCTTAATTGTAGATGATCACTTGGTGGTTAGAAAAGGAATTGAATTAATTTTTGAGGAACGATTTAAAAAATTCACTGTTTATAGTGTTGAGAACTATGAACAAACGTTAGAAATTTTAGATTCGTTAACTATTGATTTAATTTTATTGGACATCAATATTAAAGGCACTGAATACATTACTATCATGTCTCAAATAAAAAAAATCCAACCTAATGTTAAAATTTTAATATTTTCTTCTCATGAAGAAAAGAATTTTGCGATGAGATATATAAAGCAAGGAGCTGATGGCTATTTAAATAAATTTTGTGATGAAGATAAATTTGTAGAAGCAGTAGAAACAATTTTTCAAAAAGGGTTTTATGCCACAGTTGAAATAACAAAAGATTTACAAATAAAATCAAAAAAACCATTTCAAAACACTATAGATTCTTTATCAAATAGGGAATATGAAATTGCAAAATTATTATTAACGGGTCTCGGAAACTTGGAAATTTCAAATAAACTTTCCATAAAAATGTCTACTGTAAGCACTTATAAAAACAGAATATTCTCAAAATTAGACATAAATAACGTTGTCACATTGTCTGAAATTTTCAATAAAAAGGCGTAACATTTCTACATCACAAGCACAAATATTTTTATTATTTGTCTAACGCTCCCTTTTTTTTTTATTTGCTTATCCAGTTGCGAACCTACTAACGAATCTAGCTGTACCGAAGAACAACACCAAGCTAACAGACGATCTGAATTTATTATTACTAAATTGTAGTATATTCTTTGATTAACATAAAAAAAAATCCACTGAAAAGTGGATTTTTTTTTATGTTAATCAAATTTTAAAAAAATTATTTCAAGTTTAAATTGGTGTATTCAAAAAATATATAATTTAATATGATTAGAGATTATTCTTCAGATCCAACCATTTTACTAGCACTTCTATAAGTATAGGAATTAAATATATGTCTTCTTCCAAAACGTCCTGGTGATTCCGAATTTACCATTTTTACATAAATAGGTCGTGGCACACCAAAATATTCAAATTTGCTTCCATCTAAAAAGGTTACAAATAAAACAGTATCCTCGTAGTGATAATCGGCAACGTTAGATGTTGTTATCGATTTATTATATTCTTCTTTGTCTTTAAGTTGTGTTTCTGGTGCAATACTTACTAAAAAGTGATAGGCAGTAATAATAGTTTTACTTTTATCTTCTGCTACAAGTCGCTCCGTTTCATCTTGAATTGTATCAGGATGTAAATCTTTCATAAAGTTTCGATACGTTGTTTTCAATTCTTTTAACGTAGTTTGCTTGGTGCTTTTGTATAAAGCTCGGTATTCGATAATTTTCTTAGTACTCATTCAATTTATAATAAAAAAACCATCATTTTCAGATGGTTTGTATTTAGTAGCGGGAACAGGACTCGAACCTGTGACCTTCGGGTTATGAGTTGCAATTTTTAT
>JACMPO010000077.1 GCA_014377455.1 Flavobacterium sp. | reverse complement strand
ATTTTATGTAGCACAAACTTATTCAAGAACAGAATATCAAAGAGATGGATTATTCAAAAACGGATATTATCCAACAAATTCATATGGTAAAAGCGAAAAACTTCATTTTGATAACTTCGGATTTAAGGGAGGAATAACTTATAAAATTACTGGTAGACAATTTTTGACTTTTAATGGAGCTTACATGACATTGGCTCCTACACTGCGAAACACATTCAACAATTCAAGAGTAAATAATAATGTTGTAAATGGACTACAGAACGAAACAGTTGCAAGTGGCGATGTTAGTTATATTGTAAATTCACCAAAATTCAAAACAAGACTAACAGCCTATTTTTCTAAAATTCAAAATCAAACAGAAACAACTTTCTTTTTTGGTGATGGAGCAGGTGTTGATGATCCTACTACAACTACAAATGAAAGTAATGCGTTCGTTGCTGAAACGGTAACCAATATAAGCAAAAGAAATGTAGGTTTGGAGTTTGGATTTGAATATCCAATAACTTCAACTTTAAAAGTTACAGCATCTGCAGCATATGGAGAGTATATTTATGATAACAATCCAAATGTTAGTTTAAATATCGATGCAGTAGCAACAGCTACAAATACTTATCCGGTTGTTAATTATGGAGAGGCGAAGCTTAAAAACTATAAACAATCTGGTATGCCTCAGCAAGCAGCATCTTTAGGATTGGAATATAGAGACCCAAAATTCTGGTGGGTAGGTGCAAATTTTAATTATATAGGAAATAGTTATATTGACGTAGCTCCAATAACAAGAACTGATCGTTTTTATGATGACCCAATTTTAGGAATCCCAGTGGCGGATGCTAATCAAGCCAGAGGCAATCAATTATTGAAACAAGAAAAATTTAACGATTTTACTTTGTTAAACGTAATAGGAGGAAAATCATGGAAAATTCAAAAAAATACTGTTGGTTTTTTAGCTAGTGTAAGCAACGTTTTAGATACAAAATATAAAACTGGAGGTTTTGAACAAGCTAGAAACTCAAATTACACTCAGTTAAATCAAGATGTTTCCAGTGGAACTCCAGCATTTGCCCCAAAATATTTTTATGGTTTTGGTAGAACATTTTTATTAAATTTATATATTAATTTTTAATTCAGAAAATATGAAAACAATTCAATTTAAAATCGTGTTAAGCTCATTTTTACTATTAGTAATTTTTTCAAGCTGTACTAAAGATAGTGATGCAGATTATCCTATTGCTAAAACCACCTTATTTGCAGAAGATTTTAGTAATGCCTCTTTTTCGGATACAGGATGGACCGTTTATGCGGAGCAAGGAATAAAAAATTGGTCAATAGGTTCATATAGTGGCAATGGATACGCACAAATGAGTTCATATCAGTCAGGTCAACCAGTAAATGTTTCTTGGTTAATATCACCAGCTTTTGATTTTGATAAACAAGATGGTGAAAAATTATTTTTTCAATCTTGTCAGGATGGATTTGTAAAAAATCAAGATAATTCTTTAGAGCTATTTGTGTCAACAGATTATGATGGAACTACCTTTGCAAATGCAAATTGGAAAAAAATTAGATTTACTGGAGCTACTCAAGACACTAAAAAATATCTTTATATAAATTCAGGGACATTAGATGTTTCTTCGTATACAGGAACAGTACATTTTGCTTTTAAGTACAGAGGAACGACATCACAAAGTGGAGGTTATCAAATGGATAATTTCAGAATTTTTTATTAATAAAATAAAATAAACATAAAATGAAAAATATAATAAAGTCAGTATTTTTTTGTTCAGTATTAGCTCTTTTCAATAGCTGTACGAGTAGTGACAAAACGTATGTTAATACTCCTGTTGAAATTGTTACTTACGAATTACCAGTTACTAAAACTGTTGCATCTTTAAATACTGCAGCAACCGCTACACCCGTAACTATTACAACAGATGACGTTATTGAGGCTTACGTAACTTCTAACGATGCTGCAGGAAATTTTTATAAATCTATTTCTTTTCAGACAATTCCAACTGATGCGTCAGCCCCAATAGGTTTTAGTGTATCTGTTGACAAATCAATGCTTTTTGTAAAAGGTTTTACCCCAGGCAGAAAAGTTTATATCAATTTAAATGGTTTAGCCTATGCTAAAGTTTATGGCTCAATGCAAATAGGAGTAGCAGATACTGCGCAATCATCAGGTTTAACAGGAATTTCAGAATTTGAAATCCAAAATCACCTCTTTCCATCTTCTACAATTGTTGACGAAAATACTTTTGTTAGAACAATGCCTTTGTCTCAGGCACTTTTAGATAATAACTTGAACACTTTAATCGAAATTACAAATACACAATTTGCAGATAATTCTATAGCAAGAACATTTTTTGATGTTGATAACGGAGGTTTCGCTACAAATCATGAACTAGTAGATGTGACTATTGGAGATATTACTCCAAGTGTTAAAAAATATTGTAGAATCAGTAAATATGCTCCATTTTCTATTTATAATGTGCCTGCTGAAAGCGGAAATATTCGTGGGGTAATGACTAAATATAATTCAGATTTTCAGTTTTTAGTTCGTTCAATAAGTGATTTTAAACTCAATACTCCAAGAGCTTATGTTTTTAATACTACATTAAATGAAACGTTTACAACTGCTGTGAATAACCAAGTATCATTCCCTAAATATTTAAATTTTGCAACTGTTGGTACAAAAAAATGGTTAATAAAGTCTGGAGCACTTGAAATGTCTGCATTTGGCGGAGCTGTTGAGAGAAACAGAAGTTACTTTCTTGTACCAGTTGATTTCTCTGCAGCTAGCACTTTTACTTTTCAAATAAAAGCAGGGTTTTATACAAATGGACTTGGATTAAAAATTTATCACACAACTGATTATGTTCCTGGAATGAAAATTTCTGCTGCTAATTTATATGATATTACAACAAGTTTTGGTTCATTACCTACATCAAGTACAACAACATATTCAACTGCTGGTACCTATTCAATACCATCAACCTTAACAGGCAATGGGTATTTTGTTTTTGAGTACACAGGAACAAATATATCAACAGGTCCTCCAGTAACAACTACTGTAGATTTAGATAATATTGTGATTAACTAAATTTATACATTCATAAATTAAAAGAGCGGACTTTTTGAGTACCGCTCTTTTTGTTTTATCAAGTTTAATTAACAATTAAAATACATTTTACATTTAGTTTTAAAAAAAATTGTAATATTGTATCATAACAAACTTAAAATAAACATCATGGGATTAGGAGATTTTTTTAAAAATTTATTTGGCTCAGCCAAAGGAAATATCGACTCATTTGCAGATAAAGCAAATGAATTAGCAGGTGAAACTATTGATAAAGCAAAAGATGCTGCATCTCCACTCATGGATAAAGTTGAAGAGTATGCTGATATGGCTAAAGAAAAAGTAGGAGAGTATGCTCCTGGAATAGCAGACAAAATTGACAATGTTGTGGATACTGTTAAAGAAAAAATAAATGAATATGCAGATAAAGCACAAGAATTTACTGGAGAAGCGGTAGATACAGTTAAAGATAAAGTAAATTCGTTTACAGATTCATCAGAAGATAAAGTAGCTGATGTCGAAACCAAAGTTGAAGACGCTACTGATCGTGTTGAAGAAGCTGCAGATTAAACAATATAACTTTCTATCATCTATTACAATCACACCTTTAAAAAGTGTGATTTTTTTTAAACTATTATGAAAATTGAATCCATAGGAACTGTAACAAGTTATTCAAAGGACTTTATAAAAGTACTTTTGGATTATGCACCAAAATTAGTAGCAGCTTTACTCATTCTATTCATTGGTTTATATGTTATTCGACTTATAAACAGATTGGTACGTAGATTAATGCACGTCAGAGAATTAGACGCTACTTTATCAAAATTTTTAGCAGATATTTTACTTTGGGTTTTACGAGTATTATTATTTGTAACTTTTATTTCAAAATTAGGAATAGAAACTTCATCTTTTGTAGCAATTCTTGGCGCTGCAGGTTTGGCAGTTGGATTGTCTTTACAAGGATCGTTATCAAATTTTGCAGGTGGCATGTTAATCATCTTATTTAAACCCTTTCGAGTAGATGATATCATTGAAGCACAAGGAGTTGTAGGAACTGTTTCGGAGATTCAAATATTTGTAACTAAAATTATATCAGCAAATAATCAAACTATATTTATACCAAATGGAATTTTATCAAATGGAATCATCACTAATTTTTCTGTAGCTGGAATTCGTCGGGCAGATTTAGTTTTTTCTTTATCTTATGATGCTGATATAAAAACAGCAAGAGCAATTATATTAGAGGTTATGAAGCAACATACTAAAGTTTTACAAACTCCTGCACCAGCTGTTTCGGTAAAAAACTTAACTGATAACGCGATTCATTTAACAATAAATCCATGGTCTAAAAATGAAGACCATAGTGTAGTTTGTTCGGATATTTTAGAAAATTGTAAAACAGCCTTTGATCAAAAAGGCATTGCTATTCAGCCGTTTACTAAAGAAAGTCAAAAGTAATAATTATTTGGCAAACATAAAATCTTTTAAATAATACGGCTCAAAATAAGCAAGATCTACAAAATCACTTTTTCGAAATTTTGAGTACGAAAGCAAACTCATTTCTCTTGCCGATGGATGCTGTATTTCGTCAAGAAAAATAAAATTTGGTGTGGTTAATACAGTTTTGGCTTTTTCGGAACTATCACCTACAATGTATATTTTTTCTGTTATCGAACTAAAACTGTTTTCAGATAAAATTTCTGCTTTAACTGCTCGAATCATCTCTTTTTTTGAATCAAAAATAGCACTGTAAACTTCCATTCTTCTGGCGTCAATCATAGGAATAATTAAACCATCAGTTTGAAACACCTGATTAGCTAAAGACGTTAATGTATCAACTGAAATCATTGGTAATCCTAAGGCAAAACAAAGACCTTTTGCGGCTGAAACACCTATGCGTAGACCAGTATAAGATCCCGGTCCAGAACTTATCGCAACTGCTTTTAAATCCGCATAGGATATTCCAGCTTCGCTGATTATTTCTGAGATAAAAACATGTAGCTTTTCGGCATGTGAATATCCTAATTCAGCAATTTCTTTACAAATTATTGTTTTACCTTCTTTGGCTAGCGAGACTGAACAATTTTTTGTAGCGGTTTCAATATTGAGAATATAATTCATTTCAAATGATGTGAATAAGATTGTAAGGTAAATTTCTTATTTAGTTATCAGATGCAAACCATTCGGCAAACGAACTTTCAGTTTCTTGCAATTTTAGCGAATGAAGTTGAATGTTACTAGGCAAACGATTTTGAATTTTCAATGCAAAATCGATCACCATGTTTTCGCTTGTAGGTTGATAATTTACTAAAATTACGTGATGTCCACGAGATGAAAGTTCGTTTGCAAGTTCTACATGAGGGGTGTTTTTATTAAATACTGTAGCATGATCAAAGTTGTCTACAATTTCTTCTTTAACAATTTTTTTTAAATCAGTAAAATCGATTACCATCCCAAACTTTACATTGGAATTATCTAAAATTGGAGTTCCTATAACAGTAACTGATAATTTATAGCTATGGCCATGAACATTTTTACATTTCCCGTCATATCCATAAAGCGCGTGTCCAGTTTCAAAACTAAATTGCTTGGTAATTCTAATTTTGCTCATTATTTTTAATTTTTGCAAAGGTATTTTAATATAAATATACTTTTACTTTTCTAGACCAAAATTATTACAATGATTTAAAAAATAGTAATTTTAAATTTACTTTTTAAATTGGTTTAATGCATTTTTAGTAAATTTTGACAGAACTAATTTTCCAGAAATTGATGCACGTTCAATCAAAAGCTCATCCCAATTTTCGGTATTTTTCCAAAGAACTTTTTTCAATTCCAATAGTGCTTCTGGATTATAATTCGATAAATTTTTTGTGAACACGTCAACCTCTAAATCCAAATGTTGCTGTGTGTCGCAAACCATATCGTAAAGTCCTTTATCAAAAGCCCAAGATGCAGTTTTCCATTGGGTTGGTGTAAAAGTCATGTTTGAGAAAGCAGAGACACCAATTTTTCTTGACACTGCAGGTTCTATAACAAATGGGCCAATACCAATTGTGATTTCTGATAATTTAACCGAACTTTCCTTATTTGCAATAGCATAATCACAAGCTGAAATTAATCCAACACCTCCTCCAACAGCTTTACCTTGAACTTTTCCGACTATAATTTTTGAACACTTTCGCATTGCGTTAATTACATTGGCAAAACCCTGAAAAAATGTTTTTCCAGTTTCAAAATCAGTGATGGAAAGTAATTCATCAAACGATGCTCCACTACAAAATGCACCAGTTCCTGAACTTTGTAAAACAATAATATTTATATCTTTTTTTGAACTTAATTGATTAAATTCAAGCACTAATTTTTGTAGTAATGCACTGGGAAATGAATTGCTAGCAGGATGTGAAAAGGTTATTGTGGCAATTTTGCTATTAATTTCCGTTACAATGGAACCCTTGTCGTTTACGTTTGTCATATCTAAATTTAAAACACAAATTTACTTAAATTATCAGATGAAAAAGCACTCATGACTTAGTTTAATGTTTTTCAATATTACAATTAAAAACAAATCCCAACTGATTAACAATTGGGATTTATTAAGAAATATTGTTTTTATGTTTTTATTTCAACTTTTTCTTAACCATAACTTCTTGGAAAGCCTCAATTAAATCCAGTTGCTCGATATCATTATAGTTTTTAATTTGCATTCCACAATCATATCCTTTAGAAACGTCTTTAACATCATCTTTAAATCGTTTTAAAGTAGATAGTTCTCCAGTAAATACAACTACGCCTTCTCTAATGATTCGAATTTTAGAGTTTCTAAATATTTTTCCGTCAGTTACCATACAACCTGCAATAGTTCCAACTTTAGACACTTTGAATATTTCTCTAATTTCTGCGGTACCTGTAATTTCTTCTTTCATTTCTGGCGAAAGCATTCCTTCCATTGCATCTTTCAAGTCGTTAATTGCGTCATAAATTATAGAATAATTTCTAATATCAATTTCTTCTTTAACGGCAAGTTGTCTTGCATTTCCGGCAGGTCTTACATTAAATCCAATAATAATTGCGTCAGATGCAGAAGCCAACATTACATCAGTTTCAGTAATAGCACCAACACCTTTATGAATTATATTAATTTGAATTTCTTCAGTTGATAGTTTAGTAAATTCGCTAGATAAAGCTTCTACCGAACCATCCACATCACCTTTAAGGATAATATTTAATTCTTTAAATTGTCCTAAAGCTATACGACGACCAATTTCAGCTAGCGTAATATGACGTTGTGTTCGAACAGATTGTTCGCGCATTAATTGAGTTCTTTTGGTAGCTATTTGTTTTGCTTCTCTTTCATCTTCAAACACATTAAACTTATCTCCAGCAGTAGATGCTCCGTCAAGTCCTAAAATCGAAATAGGTGTAGATGGACCAGCTTCAAGTACAATATTTCCTCGTTCATCGTGCATTGCTTTCACCTTACCATGATTTTTCCCTGCTAATACATAATCACCAATTTTTAAAGTTCCCGATTGAACTAAAATTGTAGAAATATAACCTCGACCTTTATCAAGTTGTGCCTCAACCACAGTTCCTACTGCGGGTTTGTTTGGATTTGCTTTTAAGTCTAAAATTTCAGCTTCTAATAATACTTTTTCAAGTAACTCCTTAACTCCAATACCAGATTTTGCAGAGATGTCATGCGATTGATATTTTCCACCCCAATCTTCAACAAGTAAATTCATTGAAGCTAATTTTTCTTTTATTTTTTCAGGATTTGCACCTGGTTTATCAATTTTATTTATTGCAAATATCATTGGAACATTTGCTGCTTGGGCGTGACTGATTGCTTCTTTTGTTTGTGGCATAATGTCATCATCTGCAGCGATAACAATAATTGCAATATCGGTTACTTGTGCTCCACGAGCTCTCATCGCAGTAAAAGCTTCGTGACCAGGTGTGTCTAAAAAAGTAATTTTTTGACCACCTTCGAGCATTACACCGTAAGCTCCAATGTGCTGTGTAATTCCACCAGATTCACCTGCGATTACATTTTCTTTACGAATGTTGTCAAGTAATGAGGTTTTACCATGATCCACGTGACCCATTACGGTTACTATTGGTGCTCTATTTATTAAATCTTCTTCTTTATCTGCAATAATTTCAATAGAATCTTCAATATCAGATGTTATAAACTCTACTTCATAACCAAATTCGTCAGCAACAATTGATAATGTTTCAGCATCAAGACGTTGGTTCATAGTTACCATCAATCCAAGAGACATACAAGTACCAATTACTTTAGTTATTGGCACATCCATCATTGTAGCTACTTCGCCAACAGTTACAAACTCAGTAACTTTTATTGTTTTACTACCTTCATCAATTGCTTTTTGCTCTTCATCAGACCGTTGACGGTGAGTATCTCTTTTGTCTCTTCTATACTTTGCCGCTTTGGATTTTGATCCTTTCCCTTGCAAACGCTCTAAAGTTTCCTTGATTTGATTTTTTACGTCTTCCTCTGTTGGTTCAACTTTTTGTACAATTGCTGGACGTGCTCCTTTATTATATCCACCGCCTGAACCTGGCTTATTAGGACCAAACTTGTTTGCGCCTTGACCGCCTTGTCCTGGTGGTCTTGTACCAGTTGCATTTCCGCCAGTAGTGTTTGGACGCACTTCACCTGGTTTTGGCGGAATTCGTTTTCTTTTATTTTTATTTGGGTCAACCTTATTTGCGCTGTTTATTTTTGGCGCAGTAGTTTTTTTAGGTTTATTAAATTGTGCTAAATCTATAACTTGACCAGTTAATGTTGCACCAGATAACTTTTGATATTGTGTCGTAAATGTTTCGTCAGCAACAGGTTCAGCAGGTATTTCAGCAATTTTTTCAACGGGTTTTTCTACTAGTTTTTCAGTTGGATTATTCGCAACCTTTTTAGTTATTTTAGTTTTTTCTGCTTGTTGAGTTTGTGCATCAAGAGTTACTTTTTTGATCTGTTTTTGATCAACTACTGGTGTTTCTAACGCCTTTGCTTCAATTGGTTTTTCAACGTTTGCTGGTATTGTTGCAATAGGTTTTGGATTTAAGTCGATGGTTCCTACTTGTTTCGGACCGCTTACCACGACTCTAGCTTTTATAACTTCTTGTCGCTGTCTTTCTTCGTCTGCCTTTCTTTTATCTTCAATTTCTTTTTCGCGTTCTAAACGAAGTGCTTCTTTTTCTTTTTTAATTTCTTCGCTTACACCCTTTGATGCTTCTTTGTTTCCCTTGTCACCAGCGAATTGGCTTTGTAAAATATCAAATTCCTTATCAGAAATTTTCGCATTTGGGTTTGACTCAACAGAAATTCCTTTCTCCTTGAGGTAATCGACAGCTCTTTCCAATGAGATGTTAAGCTCTCTTAAAACTCTGTTTATTCTAATAATTCTTTCTTCAGACATAAAATCTTTTTAAATAACCTTTTTATTGTTGTGTTGTGTAGAAAAAAGTTAGTCCTCGAACTCTTCTTTCAAAATATTCATTACTTCTTGTATTGTTTCTTCTTCCAAATCGGTTCTTCTGGCTAAGTCTGCAACGTCTTGTTTTAAAATACTACGAGCAGTATCCAATCCAATTTTTGCAAATTCAGCAATAACCCAATCTTCAATAACATCAGAAAACTCTGTTAATTCTACATCATCTTCTTCTACTGGGCTTCCTTCGCGTATTACATCCAGTTCATAACCAGAAAGTTGTCCTGCCAATTTTATGTTTTGACCTCCACGACCAATAGCTTTTGAAACTTCTTCTAATTTTAAAAATACTTCGGCTCGTTTATTTTCTTCATCAATCTTTACAGATGAAACTTTTGCTGGACTCAAAGCTCTAGTAATTAGCAAAGAAGGGTTTGTAGTAAAATTAATTACATCAATATTTTCATTGCCTAATTCCCGTACAATACCATGAATTCTTGAACCTTTCATTCCAACGCAAGCACCAACTGGGTCAATTCGATCATCGTAAGAGTCCACAGCTACTTTTGCTTTTTCACCGGGAATTCTAACTACTTTTTTAATCATGATTAAACCGTCGAAAACTTCTGGAATTTCTTGTTCAAATAATTTCTCCAAGAATTTTTCAGAAGTTCTTGACATTATAATTTGAGGTTTATTTCCTTTTAACTCTACAGATTCTATAATCCCTTTTACATTATCACCTTTTCTAAAAAAATCTGATGGAATTTGTTTTTCCTTAGGAAGTATTATTTCGTTTCCATCATCATCCACTAAGATTACAACTCGTGGTCTAACATGGTGAACTTCTGCAGTATAAATTTCACCAATAATATCTTTGAACTGTTTGTACAAAGTAGTATTATCGTGTTCGTGAATTTTAGATATTAAATTTTGGCGTAAAGCTAAAATAGCTCGTCGTCCTAAATCAATAAGTTTTACCTCTTCCGAAACTTCTTCGCCTATTTCAAAATCGGCTTCTATTTTTCGAGCATCAGTTAAAGTAATTTCAAGGTGATCTAAATCTAAATCATCATCGGCAACAATAACTCTGCGTTGCCAAATTTCCATATCTCCTTTATCTGGATTAATGATTATATCAAAGTTGTCGTCTGAACCATACTTCTTTTTTAAAGCATTTCTAAAAACATCTTCCAAAATCGCCATAAGCGTTACTCTATCAATAAGTTTATCATCTTTAAACTCTGAGAATGAGTCGATTAATGCAATATTCTCCATTATTCTATAATTAATTAAAATTTACTGTAACTACTGCTTCTTTTATTTCTGTGTAAGGAATTTGTAATTGTTTTTGAACAGTTTCCTTTCCTTTACCTATTTTTTTTGGTTCTCTTGCCGACCATGATAATGTTATAAAATCATCATTTGCATTATCTAAATTGGCTTCGATAGTTTCATTTTTTGTTTTAACTATCAATGTTCTACCTATATTTTTTTTATATTGACGAACCATTTTTAACGGTGAACCCACACCAACAGAGGCTACTTCGAGCGCAAAATCGTGTTCTTCTCTGTCTAAATTTGGCTCAATAGCTCTGCTTATATCGATACAATCTTGCAAAGCCACTCCCTTATCGCCGTCCAAAGTTACAATAATTTTGTAACTATCTGAAAATGATAAATCTATCAAAAAAACACCTGGTTTTTCTGCTAAACTATCGTTCAAAAGTTGGGCAACTTGTTCTTTAAATGTCATGTTTTCTATAAAAAGAGGCACGCAGTGCGTGCCTCATTATCCATATAAATCAAATAATGATGCAAATATAGATATATTTTTTAAATTAAAAAAATCATTGTCTTTCATATTTTTCATTACCTTTATATTGAGTAACAAATTGATTAGTAAATAATATACACTCTTATGAAAAAAATTTTAATACCAACCGATTTTTCTGATCATGCAGAATATGCTCTTAAGGTAGCTGCTCAAATAGCACGAAAAAATAATGGTGAAATTGTACTGTTGCACATGCTGGAATTACCACACGAAGGAAGCGATGCTTTAGGAAGCGGTAGTGACATACCTGAAATTATGTTTTTTAAAAATGCTGCCATCAAACGTTTGGAGGATTTGATGGATGAGGATTATCTTGAAGGGATTAAAGTTTCTGAAATAGTACAATTTGAATTAGCATTTGATGGAATTTTAAATATTAGCAAAAAAAATAATGTAGATTTAATTGTCATGGGTTCTCACGGAGCAAGTGGTTTTAAAGAAATGTTTATTGGATCTAATGCGGAGAAAGTTGTTAGAAATTCAGATATTCCAGTTTTAATTATAAAAAAAGAAGATGACGATTTTAAAGTTAATGATTTTGTTTTTGCTTCTGATTTTAGTGACGAGATAAAAAAACCTTTTGAAAAAGTAGTCGAGTTTGCTACAAAATTTGATGCAAATTTACATTTGGTGATGATAAATACTCCAAATAATTTTAGATCAACCTCAAGATCAGAAGAAATTATGAAAAACTTTATGTCATCGTACAGTGTTCCAAAAGTAAAAATGCATATTTATAATGAATCCAATGTTGAAAAAGGAATTTTAAATTTTGCAAAAAGTATTCATGCCGATTTAATAGGGGTTTGCACTCACGGACGCAAAGGACTTTCACATTTTTTTAACGGAAGTATTAGCGAGGATTTAGTAAACCATGCTAAAAGACCTGTCGTGACTTTTAAAATTTAGGATTAATAAAAGTTTTATAAATAAAAAAACCTACAAAAAGTTTAGTACAATTTGTAGGTTTTTTGTTGGTCTACTAGGACTCGAACCTAGAAAGACTGCACCAAAAACAGTTGTGTTACCATTACACCATAGACCAATATTATCTTATTGAGCGTGCAAATTTACTACATATTTTAATTTAAGCAAACATTTGTGCGATTTTATTTAAAAAAGATTTTCAAAATCTAACAAGTGCAAAGTCATATTTGTTCATAATTGTTTTATAGAAAATTATGTTAAGCAATATGCGATTAAACAAAAAAATAGTTTCTTTGCAATTAAATAAATCTCTATTTACTTTATGAAATCATTTAACTTTAACAAGTGGAATACAATTATTGGTTGGCTTGCTTTTGGTATAGCTTTACTTACTTATTCACTTACTGTTGAACCTACATTAAGTTTTTGGGATTGTGGGGAATATATTGCTACTGCGGCAAAACTTGAAGTTGGACATCCACCTGGCGCGCCATTATTCCAAATGCTCGGTGCTTTTTTTGCACTTTTTGCTACTAGCAAAGAACATATAGCACTAATGGTAAATATGATGTCGGTTTTTTCCAGTGCTTTTACAATATTATTTTTATTTTGGTCATCAACTTTAATTTTAAGAAAAATAATTTCTTCCTATTCTGAAATTAATAAGGATAATAGCATTGTAATATTAGGAAGTTCATTTGTAGGTGCTTTAGCTTATACTTTTTCTGATAGTTTTTGGTTCAATGCCGTTGAAGCAGAAGTTTATGCAATGGCAACTTTATTTATTGCATTGCTTTTTTGGTTAGGATTGCGATGGGAACAAGAAATGCATTTGCCTAAAGGAAACAAGTGGTTGCTATTGATAAGTTTGGTAATTGGACTTTCGTTTGGGGTGCATTTCATGGCATTACTAACAATCCCTGCGATTGGATTTTTGTATTTTTTTAAAAACTATAAAAAAGTTACTGTTAAGAATTTTGTTTTTGCAAATCTTATAATAGTAGCAATTTTATTATTTATTTTCAAACTGTTGTTGCCTTATACTATGGCATTTTTTGGGAAAATGGAGCTTTTTATGGTAAATGACATTGGTTTGCCATTTGATTCAGGAAGTGTAATTGCCTTAATAATTATTGTCGCTTTGTTTTATTTCGGATTGAAATATACTAAAGATAAGCAACACCCACTTTTAAATACAGTTTTACTTTGCATTTTATTTGTATTAATAGGTTTTTCTACTTGGATGATGTTACCTATTAGAGCAAATGCAAATACGCCGATTAACGAAAATAAACCATCAGATGCTACAGAAGTTTTGGCTTATTATAACCGAGAACAATATGGTGTAAATCCGCTTTTTTATGGACCGCAGTATACTGACGAGTTTGTAGGTTTAGATCCAAATAATCCTTATTTAGACAAAGCGCCTAACTACGAAAGAAATTACAAAACAGGACGATATGAAATTGTAAATAATTTTAAAAATGCCGAGCAAAATACCGATGATTCACAAAAAACTATTCTACCAAGAATGTGGAGCACAGACAATATAGAAGGATATATAAACTTTACAGACGTTCCTAAATTTAAAATAAAAGCAGATTATTCCGAAGAGAAAGAACTTACCGATGTTGTAGCAGAATTTCGTCAGGCTTATGCTTCTCATAAAATAGATAACGACGGATACATCGCATTTTTAAAAGCATATGGCGAATATTTAGATATCGAAAAGCCTTCTACGGCAGACAATTTAAGTTTCATGGCTGAGTTTCAATTTGGTTATATGTACATTCGATATTTACTATGGAATTTTGTTGGTCGTCAAAACGACAATCAAGGGCGATATGATAATCTTGATGGAAATTGGCTTAGTGGTATTAAATTTATTGATCAAATTCACTTAGGTTCACAAGATAATTTATCTGATGACATGCTTCATAACAAAGGTAGAAATGTCTACTATTTTGTCCCTTTTATTCTCGGATTAATTGGATTAATGTACCACGCTCAACGTGATTTGAAAAGTTTTTATGTACTTCTAGCCTTATTTTTGTTTACAGGTTTTGCTCTTAAAATTTACCTAAACGAACGTCCGTTTGAACCTCGAGAACGCGATTATGCACTCGTAGGATCGTTTTATGTTTTTGCAATTTGGATAGGTTTTGGTGTTTATGCAATTTATGAAATTCTAAAAGAAAAAGTCACTTCTAAATTAGCTGGACCTATAATTATTGGGATAAGTTTGCTTGGTGCTCCAGTATTAATGGCATCCCAAAATTGGGACGATCATGACAGATCTGGTAAATATACGGCACTTTCGTTAGCAAAATCTTATTTAGATTCCTGCGATCCAAATGCGATATTGTTTACTATAGGTGATAATGATACATTTCCGCTTTGGTATGCTCAAGAAATTGAAGGTTATCGAACCGATGTTAAAATTGTAAACACCAGTTTATTAATGACCGATTGGTACATTGATCAATCCAAAATGAAAACCTATAAGGCAGATGGAATGCCCATTTCTTTTAATCATTTACAATATGTAGGCGATAAAAGAGATGGAATCATATTTAACAAACGTACTGAAAATCGTTGGGAAATTAAGGATTTTTTAAATTTTGCAAAAAGTGAAGATACCATCACCGAGGTTGAAATGCAAAGCGGACAACGCCTTCATTTTTTCCCAACTAATAAGGTTCGAATTCCAGTTGATAAAAATACAGTTATTGCAAATAAGGTTGTAAGCCCAAAATTTAATGACTCCATAGTGCCTTACATTGATATTGATATTAAAGGTGGCGCATTATATAAAAATCGTTTAATGATGCTCGATGCTGTTGCTAATAATAATTGGAAACGTCCCATTTATTTCAGTCCAGGAAGTTTTGGTGACGATGATTATTTGTGGATGAAAGAATATCTGCAACTTGACGGAATGTTATTTAAATTAGTTCCAATAAGAACAAAACTGCCAGAAGATGGAAGTTTAATGGATATGGGTCAAATAGATTCTGATAAAATGTACGATATCATTATGAAAATTCCTTGGGGAAATGGCGAAAGCACAAAAATATATCATGATCCAGAAACCAGAAGAAATAGTATCTCGTTACGTACTAATATGTCGCGTTTAATGCAAGTGCTTATAGAAGAAGGTAAAACTGCGAAAGCGAAAAATATTATTGAGCTGGCTTTGTCCAAAATGCCATTGGATTATTACGGATATTACTCTATGGTAGAACCATTTGCCACTGGTTATTATGAGATAGGTGAGAAGCAAAAAGCCCAACAACTTCTTGATAAATTAATGAAAAAATATCAGCAAAATTTGACATTTTACAGTGGCATTAAATTATCAGATCAATCTTATATTGCAACAGACATTATAACAGATATTGAACGCTACAGAAGTTTACTTACTGTAATGCAGGAACAAAAAGACGAAGCGTTTTACAATAAAAACAAAGTTATTTTCAACTCCTATAACAACAGGTTTGCACATTTCGGCAGAAAGATGGAATAATCGAAAATTTAGACTATAAAAAAGTGCTATTGAAAACTATCATTGGCACTTTTTGTATATTTTTGAACTATGAAATTGCGTTGGATAAAAACTCATAAATTTATAAAATTATTATTTCCAACTTACGTTTGGGATATTCCCAACAAAAAAAATACTGTATTCCTAACATTTGATGATGGTCCAACGCCCGAAATTACCGAATGGACTTTATCATTGTTGAAAAAATATAATGCCAAAGCCACTTTTTTCTGCATAGGAGACAACATAAAAAAATTCCCGCAAGTTTTTGAAAAAATATACCTAGATAATCATGCTATTGGGAATCATACTTTTAATCATTTAAAAGGGTGGAAAACAAATTCTAGCCAATATGCGGAAAACACTAAAAAATGTGAAGATGAAATAATAAAATATACACCAGAAATATATACCCAGCAATCCATGCTTTTCAGACCACCTTATGGAAAAATCTCAATTCATCAGTCGTGGAAATTAAAAAAATTAGGCTTTAAAATTATAATGTGGGACATAATTTCATACGATTTTGATTCTAATATTTCTGGCGAACAGTGTTTAGAACATGTTTTAAAAAATGTAAAATCGGGAAGTATCATAGTGTTTCACGATAGTGTTAAGGCTTTTAAAAACTTAAAAATTGCTTTGCCTGAAACGCTAAGGGTTTTATCTGAAAAAGGATTTGTTTTTGATAAGATAAAATAGCAAATTAAGTGTAAAAGTTATACTTGCTCTTGAACTAAACTAATAATTGTATTGGCATCAAGTTCACCAGATTGTCTCCAAACCATCTGACCTTCTTTATAAATCATCAGTGTTGGCAAACCTTTAATGCGAAGTGCATCGGCCAACTCTTGATTTTTATCAACATCAATTTTTATTACTTTTGCCTTATCTCCAAGTGCTGCAGCAACATCTCTAATAACGGGATGCATGGACATGGAAGATTCATTCCACTCGGTGTAAAAATCAATTAGCACTGGAACTTGAGCATTAATTAGTTCTCCAAATTTTGACATAAAACCAAAAAATTAATATCTTTTTTTGTTAAGTAAAAAGAAAATTATATTACAAATGTACTATTTTTAACTAATTATACTACGAAATTACCTTTTTTTAGTTCTATCACCGTAATTTCTGGCATAATTCCAACTCTTCCTGGAAATGCATGAAATCCAAAACCTCGATTTACATATATGTACCTGCCCATATTTTGATATAAACCTGCCCATTGCTTGTACATATATTGTGCCAAACTCCATTTTATAAAACCGGGAATTTCTATTCCAAACTGCATTCCGTGAGTGTGACCGGATAAGGTTAAATGGAAATTTTTAGGATGATTTTTTACTTCCATTTCCCAATGACTTGGGTCGTGGCTCATCAAAATTTTAAAATCTTCTTTTTTTAAATTTTCAGATGCTTTATTTAAATCGCCAGCTTGTTTAAACTTGTATCCCCAGTTTTCAACTCCAACAAGCGCAATTTCGTCGTTACCTTTTTTAATTTTTACATTTTCATTTAATAATAAGTTGAAACCTATTTCTTTGTATAGATTTTTTATTTCGTTAAAATTTTTTTCTTTTGATTCAAAGTCATTGTTCCACTCTACATATTCTCCATAATCGTGATTTCCTAAAACAGAATATTTACCAAATTCATACTTTTTTATCTTTTTAAAAGTATCAATCCATGGATGCATTTCTCTAGCAAAAGTATTTACAATATCTCCTGTAAATAGAATAATGTCAGCTTCTTGCTCATTTACTAGGTCGATAGCATAATTTATTTTATCAGGATTGTCAAAACTTCCCGAGTGCACATCAGATATTTGAGTGATTTTAAATCCATCAAAAGCATCAGGTAAATCTGGATAAAAAAGTGTTTGTTTAATAACTTTGTAATTGTATCTTCCAACTGTTATTCCATAAATTAAACTCAAAAAAGGAATTGCAGCAATACCAAGTCCAATTTGGCTTACAAATTTTCTTCTACTAGGTAGAAAGCTGACTGCCTTATCTGAACTCGAAAAGTGATAAAATGCTCCCGCAAAAAACCTAAAAATGTCTTCGCCAAACATTGTGAGAGTGAGAATAAATTTTGGAACATAAATAAGTAAAAACAATCCTGCAGTGTACATATCATAGCGCGTTTGACCTTGCGTCCGATCAAATTTTGTAAATCGATATAAAATGTAAACCATTAAAATAAATGATATGATTTTATATAAATTTAACACCCAATTACTTCTGATTAAAGTTTTTAAGGATTGGTAAGTATAAACTTCTAGAAGTGAACAAAGAATTAAAAAAACAATTGTAAAAGTCAAACGAGGGATCATTTTTTTACAAAAATAAAAAAGTTTAATATTTAAGATACTTAATTTTTAGTTAATGTTTGTTGAAATAAAAATGGTTGCTAATTTCTTAACAACCATTTAATAACTAACCTTTTACTTTAATTATTTTTTTACTTCAACTTTTTTTGCTTCAGCTTTTACTTCAGCTTTCTCCATTTTTTTTGTTTCAGCTTTTTCTTCTCTTGCAACTTTGTGTTTAGCATGTTTTACATTTCTAACTTCTTTTTTTACTTCTGCTTTTGCTGGAGTTTGTTGCGCGTTTACTAAAGTAGTTGTTGCTAAAAACAAGGCTACTAACATTACTAATTTTTTCATTTTGTTAAAGTTTTTTGATTATTAAATAACATCCTTGTTATTTTTATAAGACAAATTTATAACACGAAAATGAAGATAAAATGAAGAAAAATAATTGTATTGAATTTTAACTTTTAATTAGCTCAAAGGGAATTCTATTTTAAAAATGCTTCCTCTTTTTGAAGAAGAAACATCAATTTTTAACTGATGGAATTTAGCAATAGTTTTAGCAATAGCTAGTCCTAATCCTTGTCCCTCATTGGAAATATTAATTTTTGTGAATCGATTAAAAATTTCGGAAACCTGTGCTGTTGATATTCCAGGTCCAGAGTCGCTTATTGAAATAAAATAATTTTGATTGCTGTATCCATCTTTAATAATTAATTTACCGTTTATCGGATTAAATTTAATAGCGTTTACAACAATATTAAAAAATAAAATGTGGAGTAATGTACTATTTCCTTTAAAGTAATAATTATGAATAATATTTTTTTCAACATTGATATTTTTTTCGTCTATTCTATCTTCTAGTTCTCCCAAAAGGATATTAAAAAGATTGCTGAAATTAATAGATTCATTTGCATCATATTGATTTTTTTCAATTTTAGATATGAGTAACAAATTATTAATAATTTTTTTCAATAAATCTAAAGTTTTCAGTGAACTCGAAATTTTATCAATGGCTATTTCGTTTAGAGAATCATTTTGAATTAGGTTTTCAAATCGATTTTTCAATACTGCAATTGGGGTTAAAAGTTCGTGAGAAACATTGGCAATAAATTGTTTTTCATTTTTAAAATGTTCTTGAACTCTTAGCATCATTTCATTGATAACTTCGTCTAACTCCTGAAAATCCTTTGAATGTGATGCTATAGGAGTAAAGTCAAACGATTCGGGAGTGTTTACAAATTTTATTTTTTTATTAATAATTTGATAAAATGGTTTAAGAAGATATTCAACAAAAAATGTGTCTAGCAAAAATGTAAAAAACACTGTTAGTCCTATTAAAACCACTATAAATAATCGAATACTAAAAGTTAAATCCTCAATTTCCGAAATATTATTTCCAATTTCTAGAATATAATTCGTTTTTCCATATTTGAAATTATAATATAGAATTCGGTATTTATTTTCTTCATTTTCAATGGTTCGAGATTCATTTGTAAAAAACGTTTTGAAGTTTGAAAATGTAGATTTAGCTCTGTACAATTGCAAAAACTCATTGTGCATTGTCGAAAAACTTGCGAACGTTTCGGTTGGATCATTCCGATTTCTAAAATCTTTAATTTCTTCGTTATTTAATTTACTAATAAATTTTTGTTTTTTTTCCAGTAAGCTATCATTAATGTGGTTGTATACTACATTTTCAATTAATATTGGTAATGAAAACCATAAAACTACTACAATCACCAGTCGAGTGATGGCGTTAAAAATTGCTAGTTGGTGTTTAATTTTCATGATTAATCAGTTATACGGTAGCCAACATTTCTAACGGTTTCAAACCAATCTAGTTTTGAAAATTTGTCTAACTTTTTTCGTAAATTTCTAACATGTACGTCTATAAAATTAGAGTCTGAATTTAATTCCAAAATGTCGCCCCAAACGTGTTCAGTAAGTTGTAATCTAGTAATTACTCGATTTTTATTAAGTACTAAATATTGAAAAACATCAAACTCTTTTTTTGTTAGTAAAATAGCGTTTTCATTAAATGAAACTTTATAATCTTGCAGTTGAATTTTGAATCCATGAATATATAATTCGTTTATTGTAAATCCGTGAATTCTTCTAATTACTGCAAATAATCGTGCGCCAAGTTCAGTTACAGCAAATGGTTTTGTAAGGTAATCATCTGCGCCAAGCTCAAGTCCATTAATTTTATCATCGAGTTCACCACGAGCAGTGATTACAATAACTGCCATCTTTGATTTAGAAAGTCGAACTGATTTTAAAACTTCAAATCCGCTTCCGTCGGGCAATCCTAAATCCAGAAGCATAGCATCAAAATCATTAACAGCTACTTCTTCTAATGCTAATTTGCATGAGGAAACCGTTTTACACAAATATCCATTTTTGGTAAGATAGTCTGATAATTCCACCGCCAATTCTTTAAAATCTTCAACTATCAGGATGTTCATTTTAAATTTGTTATTTTCATATCAAAGTAACGAATATTGAAATTGATTTTTATTCTAATTAATTAAAATTTAACGAGATTGTTTTAGTAAAGCTTAATTATTAATTGAATTTTGATTATTAAAATTTAAAAATTACATTTGAATGTATATATTCTTTATCATGAAAAAGTTACTATTTATTTGTTTGATTATTGTTCCTATTTTTTCATTTGCACAGCAAGAATTTCATTATCATAGTGGTGGAACTATTTATAATGAAGACAACGTGAAATTTAAACCTAGAGAAATAAGAAGTTTATTTGAAAATAATACTGAAATTCTTAAATTATATAATGCTGGTAGGTTCAAAAAAACTGTTGGAAATTTATTGTTTTATGGAGGAATTGCAACAGTAATTATAAAACATTATTCAATGATTCAAAAATATTCTAATAACGGGAATTCTAATTTTAACCCAAATACAATTGAATCCAACAACATTATGTATTATGTAGGTGCAGGAATGATATTGGTTTCAATTCCGATAAAAATTGGTTATACCAAAAAAATTAAACAAGCAGTGGAATTGATGACTGCCACAGAAGAAAAGAAGAAGTCAACCGGTTTCAATATCGAGTCTTCCAGTTTTTTAGTAAATTCAAATGGAATGGGAATTTCAATAACCTTTTAGGAAAAATAGTTTACTATTAAATTAAATTAAATTAAATGTCATTTTTTTGTAATTCAAAATCTTCATGAATGAACTCCATTTAGAATCCAGTCCTTATTTATTACAACACGCTACTAATCCCGTGTTTTGGAAAGGATGGAACCAAAAATCGTTGGATACCGCAGTTTTAACAAACAAACTTATAATTGTTAGTGTAGGTTATGCAGCGTGCCATTGGTGTCATGTTATGGAGCACGAAAGTTTTGAAGATACAGAAGTTGCAACCGTAATGAATAAAGATTTTATTGCAATAAAAGTAGATCGAGAGGAACGACCAGATGTAGATGCGGTTTACATGAAAGCAGTGCAAATAATGACGTCACGTGGCGGTTGGCCTTTAAATGTGGTTTGTCTTCCAAATGGAAAACCAGTTTGGGGCGGAACTTATTTTAGAAAAGAAGAATGGATTGACTATTTAATTCAATTGCAGGATTTGTATTCCAAAAATCCAGAAAAATTAATAGAATACGCCGATAAACTGCACGAAGGGTTACAACAATTATCAGTAATATCAAATGATAATCCAAATACAGAATTTAATTTTGAAGCTATAGAATTATTAATTCAGAAGTGGCAAAAAAGTTTTGATTTAGAGTTTGGTGGCATGGCTAGAGCTCCAAAGTTTATGATGCCTACCAATTATAATTTTCTACTTAATTATGGTTATGTAACTCAAAATAATACTCTATTAGATTTTGTAAATCTTACACTTACCAAAATGGCTTACGGAGGAATTTTTGACACAGTTGATGGAGGATTTTCACGCTATTCAGTAGATTTTAAATGGCATATTCCTCATTTTGAAAAAATGCTATATGATAACGGACAACTTGTGAGTTTATATAGTAATGCTTATAAATTAACTAAAAATATTCTATACAAACAGGTTGTTGAAAAAACACTTTTGTTTGTCGAAAAAGAATTATTCTCACCAGAATTTGGATTTTATGCTTCGCTTGATGCTGATAGTATCAATCATGAAAATCATCTTGAAGAAGGCGCATTTTATGTTTGGAAAATAACAGAACTAAAAGAAATTATAAAACAAGATTTCAATTTGTTCTCGGAGGTATTTAATGTAAACGATTTCGGATTTTGGGAAAACGGGAATTATGTTTTAATTCAAAATAAATCGTTGCGTGAAATTGCATCGCAAAATTCAATTTCAGAACTCGACTTGCAAAATAAGAAAACCGAGTGGGAAGAAATTTTACATTTTGAACGTGAAAAAAGAGCTAAACCAAGACTTGACGATAAGTGTTTGTGTTCTTGGAATGCCATTATGTTAAAAGGTTTTATAGATGCTTACAAAGCTTTTGGAACTGAAAAGTATTTAGAAATTGCACTACAGAATGGGAATTTTATTTTGCAAAAATTTCTATTAGAATCGGGGAATTTATATCATAATTATAAACACAATAAAGCTACTATAAACGGATATTTAGAAGATTATTGTTTTACAATCGAAGCTTTTATTGGTTTATATCAAATTACATTAGATGAAAATTGGCTCCAAACGGCGAAGCAACTTGTAGATTATTGTTTGGATAATTTTTATGATGCGAAAACTCACTTTTTTAGATTTACATCTATAAAAGATGATGAATTAATAACAACTCATTTTGAGCTAGAAGATAATGTGATTCCTGCGTCAAATTCTGTTATGGCTTCTAATTTACTTGCCTTAAGTACTTATTTTGATTTTACTTATTATGAAGAAATTGCTCAAAAAATGATTCTGAATATCATTCCAAATATTGATTATGCTTCGGCTTATTCTAACTGGCTCAATGCATCACTTTATTTTTTGAATCTAAATAATGAAATAGCAATTTGTGGAAATAATGTGTCACAGGATTTGAAAAAGTGGAATAGCTTGTTTTTGCCAAACACTGTTATTGCTGGTACTAGTAAAGTGTCTCAACTCCCATTTTTAAAAAATAGATTTAGTAAAAATGAAAATTTATATTATTTATGTCAAAACAGAATATGTCAACTTCCATTTAAAAAGATAGAAGAGGTAATCGATTATATTTTAAAATAAAAAACGCCACCTAAAAAAGAATTAGGCAGCGTTTTCCCTCTAAACAAAACAAACTTTTTTATTGTTGAACTATTGTTGGTCTCAATGATTCCAATACAGCAACTATATCTGAATAAAGTTGCGTGTTAGCAGCTACACCATTAGTAACAGCAGCCGCACCTACATAACCTTCAAATTTTGTATAATTTGCACTAGTTGATTTAACTCCCATTCTAGGATTCATTGCAGGATTGTGTGCAGTCGCCATATCCATACCAGTGTAAGTATTTATTGGATTTGTTCCACCGGTATTATAAGAAAAGAAATTAACTAAATTATTTGTTAATTCAGCCAAATTTGTTGCCTGAGTTGCTCCTGTTTCAGAAAGCAAAGGCGCAAAATGAGCACCCAGATTTCCTTGTGCTGGTGGGTTACTAGTTATATCCGCAATAATATTTTGGATTGTTGATTTAACAACTTTAGTGTAAGCCAAACGTCCTGCTTCAGTTGTATTTCCTGGATTATAAGGATCTGGAACAGGTGCAGTTCCTCCCAATCTAGCATAGATGGTTGGAGAAGAAGGTGCTGGGGTTTGATCGTTTGAACTTGAACTACAAGATGTAAAAAAAGCACTTGTAATTACTAATGCACATAATGCAAATTTTGAAAACTTTTTCATGATTTAAATATTTATAGATTAATTAAAAATTCGTTGTATTTCTCTTGAAAATCGAAAGCTAAAACTATTGTTTTTCATAGCTGGACATACCGATTTTGATGCTAATTCTTTTGAAACAAAAAATGGTTTTGCATTATATTTTCTTTTTGTCATTAATTGATCAAATACTTTTTGAGAATTTGTTAATGAGTTATCATGAAAATATACAACAACATTTCTTTTAACAAGTATACTATCTTTTGTGATCCCTTGAATAGTCCTTAAATCTTTACAAACTTGTTTAGCTTGTGCAGAATCTAAAGGTTCAGAAAAATCAATTCTACTAATTTGTAAATGTGGTTCATCAACAACTACTGGTTTAGCAGTAGCAATATGGTAAACCAAAATCAAAAAAAACAATAGAAATATTCCTAAAATACTACCTATAATTAATTTCGCTTTTTTATTAATTTTCATTATTTTTTTGTTTTGCTATTAATAGTTACGGAAGTAATACCAATATGGTTTTAGATTTGTAAAATATTTATTAATTTAAAATGATTATAAATAAAAAGATATTATTTGCTTAAATAACAGCAATTTGAATTTAATTTATAAATTTAATTTAATTTTTTTAATTTTAAAATTATTTTATCCTCATTTTCAGTTTTAATTTTTACAACCTCGTTTGTATTTTCATTTGGAATTGTCATTGACAGTACATATTGTTTTATTTTCCAAGTATTTTTATACTTAACCAACACGCCACTTCCACGGCATATTTTCATTTGTGTACGAAGCAATTCATCAAACCAAGCGATTTTTTTATCACTACTAAAATAAATGTGTCTTTCTAGGGGTAAAAAACTCCATGCTTTGCCTTTATCAAAATAGGGTTTTGCAAAAACTTTAAACTCGTTTCTGTTCCAGTTTTCGGTTGCATCTGTTCCAATAAATACAGCATCATCGGTTAAAACCGAAAAATAATCATCAAATTTTGCATTGGATGCTGCTTTGTGCCAGTTATTTAAAATATCATTTATTTGTGTTTTACTTATCTCCACATTTTGAGAAAAACTAAATGTTGAAATTAATAAGCAGATAATTTTTAGCTTTTTCATGATAATTTTATTTTAAGTGAAATTAGTAATTTTTATTAAAATTTCTCATCATGTTGCGGCAAATCTAATCCAAGTTCTTCTGAAATTTCCGAAACTCGAAGGGGAATTATAGTATTTGTTATTTTAAATAATAAATACGCACCACAAAAAGTAAAACTACTTACTAGAATTAAGACGATCATATGATGGCCAAATATATTCCATCCTCCATGAAGTAAACTAGCGTTTTCGCCTTTAGCAAAAATAGCTGTTAAAATCATTCCCATAATTCCGCCTACACCATGACAGGCAAAAACGTCTAAAGTGTCATCAATTTTTTTCAATAAACCATAGTATTTGAAACAATTGCACCAATAAATCCGAAGAATATACTCTCAGGAATGGAAACATAAACTGCAGCAGGAGTAATAACAACTAATCCTACAGCAGCTCCAATGCACGCACCAAGTGTGGAAATTTTCCTACCATTTATTCTATCATAAAATACCCAAGTTAACATTGCTGCCGCTGATGCTATTATTGTTGTTGCAAATGCCATTGCTGCCATTGCATTTGCAGCTAATGCCGATCCAGCATTAAAGCCAAACCATCCAAACCACAACATTCCAGTTCCTAAAAGGACAAAAGGTATATTAGTTGGGATATGTTCGCTATTTTTTCGTTTACCTAGAACTAAAACTCCTGCAAGTGCAGCTAAACCTGCACTCATGTGAACAACAGTGCATCCAGCAAAATCCTTCACTCCAAAATAACTTCCTAACAAACCATTTGGATGCCATATCATGTGACACAATGGAGCGTAAATGAAAATCGAGAATAAACAAATAAATAAAAGAAAAGAAATAAATCGAATGCGTTCGGCTAAAGCTCCTGTGATTAATGCAGGAGTTATTACAGCAAATTTCATTTGAAAAAGAGCAAAAAGAATAAAAGGAATAGTCGAACCCAGTTTTTTGTGTGGTAAAACAACAACTTGATTAAAAAAAGCAAAGTCAAACGGATTTCCAAAAATTCCGTAATAAATTCCGTTTATTGTTATCCCAACAGGACTTCCAAATGACAAACTAAAACCAATAACAACCCAAAGTAAACTGATTACTCCCAAGCAAATGAAGCTTTTGAACATAGTAGAAAGCACATTTTTTTTGCCAACAATACCTCCATAAAAAAAGGAAAGCCCTGGAGTCATCAATAAAACAAGACAGGAAGCGGTTAATAACCAAGCAACATCAGCAAAATTTATAGATGTACTGGTATCAAAAGTAGCAGAAACAACAGCATTTTTTGTTTTCCAAAATAAGCCTGAAATGGCTACAATACTTATTAGTACAAATGAAATTATCCATCTCTTTTCTATTTTCATAAAACTATTTTTAAATTACCCCTATTTATTTAGAGTAAATTTATAAAAAAATATTAAATTTTAGAAATCAACACTATTTTTATAAGGGGTCTAATTAATATTTTTTAAAATATGGTTAGCTTTAAATTCATTCAAAAACTAACTTATTAAAAAACAACTTATTAGAAAAATTCATATATTTGATAATCAATAAATTTATTATCATGAAAACTAAATTAATTTTTTGTTCTTGCTTTATTTACTTTTTCAGTTTTTGCCAGGTAATTCAGCTTCAAACATTTGCTACAGGTTTTACAAATCCTGTAGAAATGACTCATCCTGCAAATGATTCTCGATTTTTTGTGGTGCAACAGGAAGGATTGATAAAAATTTTAAATAGTAATGGAACTACAAATGCTACTCCATTTTTAAATCTATCATCTGTTATAAGTACAGGAGGCGAAAGAGGTTTATTGGGATTAGCATTTCATCCAGACTATGCAACAAACGGTTTTTTCTTTGTAAATTATACTAATACTGCTGGAAATACTGTAATTGCAAAATATTCAGTTTCTGCAAACCCAAACGTTGCACAAACTACGGGAACTATACTTTTAACTATTACTCAACCGTATTCTAATCATAATGGAGGAAATTTAAAATTTGGTCCTGATGGATATTTGTATATAGGAATGGGTGATGGAGGAAGTGGTGGAGATCCTGGGAATAGAGCTCAAAATATTAATGAAAATTTAGGAAAAATTTTACGGATCGATGTAAATTCTGGGACACCTTACGGAATTCCGCCCACAAATCCTTTTGTTGGAATTGCAGGAAACGATGAAATATGGGCAATTGGGGTACGAAATCCGTGGAAATTTTCATTTAATAGACTCAATGGCGATTTATGGATTGCTGATGTAGGTCAAAATACAATTGAAGAAATTGATAAAGTGGTAAGTCCTTTGCCAACGGGTTTAAATTTTGGATGGCGTTGTTATGAAGGAAATGCCGCATACAATACCGCTAGTTGCGCACCAGCCGGAACTATGGTTATGCCATTTGCACAATATTCTCATTCTACTGGAGGTTGTTCAATAACTGGAGGTTACTTATATACTGGAACGCAGTATCCTAATTTTCAAAATAAATATTTTTTTGCTGATTATTGTATAAATAGAATAGGATATGTTGACGCAACTGGTACAATTACTTATTCGCAAACTTTTACGGGCGATAATTATTTTACCACTTTTGGCGAAGATACAAATGGTGAGTTGTTTGTTACAGGACAGGCAAATGGAACCATATATAAGGTTACAGATTCCTCGTTATCAAACAATAAGTTTGATGCTTCACCATTTTCAATTTATCCAAATCCTGCCAAACGAGAATTTTTTATAAAAAATAGTTTGGGTACAATACCGGTTAAAATTACAATTTTTGATGTGTCGGGAAAACAAGTTTATACTCAAATTATTGATAATCTTAACATGTCAATTCCAACAACTACGCTTGCAATGGGTACTTATATCGCTTCAATCGAGGATAATTTAGGAAATAGCTTTAAAACGAAATTGATTGTAGAATAATTTATGGAGCTGGATTTGGTATCAATTCTTGAATTGCATTTATTTCAGCACAAATTTTATCAGACAATGTGATTTTGTGAGTATTGATATTTTCTTTAAGTTGTTCTAATGTAGTTGCTCCTACAATAGTTGCTTTTACAAAACTTTGTTTTTGAACAAATGCAAGCGACATTTCTGTTAATGTAAGTCCATTGCTTTCGGCTAATTCCTTGTATAACTTGGTTGCTTTGGTACAATTATCATTGGTATATCTTGAAAACTGAGGAAACAATCCAATTCGCGAAGTTGGAACTTTTCCGTTGAGGTGTTTGCCCGATAAAATGCCAAAAGCGAGTGGAGAATAGGCAAGCAATCCCACATTTTCTCGAAGACAAACTTCAGATAATCCAACTTCAAAAAGTCTATTTAATAAAGAAAAAGGGTTTTGAATAGTGACAATTTTGGGTAAATTATTTTTCTCTGCTTCTGATAAAAACTTCATTACTCCCCATGGTGCTTCGTTGGAAACGCCAATATGTTTGATTTTTCCTTCTTTAATTAATCCATTATAAACAGAAAGGAGTTCACTAAAATTTTCTTGCCAGTTTGCATCAATATTAGAAACGCCTCGTTGTCCAAACATGTTCATAACGCGTTCTGGCCAATGCATTTGATATAAATCAATGTAATCAGTTTGTAAATTTTTCAAACTATTATCAATAGCTTCATGGATACTTTTTTCAGAAAAATTCAGTGGATTTCTAATGTAATCCATGCCACGATTTGGCCCAGCAATTTTAGTTGCCAATACTATTTCGTTTCTTTTCCCTGACTTTTTTAACCAAGATCCAATGTATTTTTCAGTTAGTCCTAAAGTTGCTTCTCGTGCTGCAACTGGATACATTTCTGCGGTATCAATAAAATTTATCCCTTCGTTAATAGCAAAATCTAATTGTTTATGAGCATCAGTTTCGGAATTTTGTTCCCCAAAAGTCATTGTTCCTAAACAAATGGTGCTAATTTTCAAATCGGTATTAGGCAGTAACGTGTATTTCATAAAAATATAAATTTGTGCAAAAGTACATTTTCAAAAACAAAAATTGTGGTGTAAACATGTTAAACAAAATAAAATTTTTTGATTTCTGGTTACTCAAAAAAAATAAACTTTTACTTTTACATATAATTTTATTTAAATGAAGGCTTTACTACTAGAAGACGATCCAATTTTATCAAAAGAAGTAATTAGTTTTTTGAAAACTATGAGTATCGATTGTGACGCCGTTTTTGATGGAGATTTATTTTTGAAACAAATTAAAATTACAAACTATGATATCTTTCTTTTAGATATAAATGTACCAAAGTTAAATGGACTTGATGTTTGTAAAAAAGTACGCGAGTCCAACTCTGATGTACCCATTTTAATGCTTACAGCTTACCGAGATATTCAAGATAAAATGGATGCATTTACAGTTGGAGCAGATGATTATTTAGTAAAACCCTTTCATTTTGATGAACTTTACATGCGAATAATGGCACTTTTAAGAAGAAGCGGTTTGCCTCAAGACAAAAAGGAATTTTTAGTTATCAAAGATTTAGAAATTGACATTAAAGAAGCTAAAGTGAAGCGTAACGGAATTTCTATTGATTTAACTCCAAAAGAATACCAGCTTTTACTCATTTTAGCAAATGCTAAAGGAAAAATTTTGTCAAAACAAGCTATTGCTGAGCAAATTTGGGATATTCAATTTGAAAGTAATATGAATACAATAGAAGTATATATTAATTTTTTAAGAAAAAAAATTGATAAGGAACATCCTGAAAAACTAATTCTTACAAGATCTGGTTTTGGATACTATCTCAATGTATAGTTAAAAAAAATTTATTTTTCACCTAACTTTCGTTCTAACTCCGCCTGAAATTCCTCCATTACAGGCTTCATAGTGCTTTCGGGAATATCTGCAATTCGAATATACATTAATCCGTCAATAGCATTGTTAAATAATGGATCAACATTAAAAGCAACTAATCGCGCGTTTTGTTTGATGTATTTTTTAATTAAAACAGGTAACCTCAGATTTCCTGGTTCTAATTCGTCTATTATTTTATCAAATTTATTTAAATCTGCTTCGGCTTCATCAAAAATAAAATCTTTATCAGCATCTTTCAACTTGATTTTAAATTCCTTTTTTGGATGAACATATTGGGCAACATATGGATCGTAATAATTAGATTTCATAAATTCGATCATCAACGATTTTGAGAAATCAGTAAACTGGTTGCTTATACTTACGCCACCTATTAAAAACTTATGTTCAGGATAGCGAAGTGTAATATGAATAATGCCGCGCCAAAGCAGAAATAGTGGCATTGGTTTTTGTTGGTATTCTTTAATAACAAATGCTCGACCCATTTCGATCGAGTTATTCATCATTTCGTTTAATTCAGTTTCGATTCTGAATAAATCGTTTAAATAAAACCCTTCAACTCCATATTTCGGAAAAATTTCTGACCCTAAACCCATTCTGTAAGCACCAGCAATTTGTTTTGTTTCGTCATCCCACAAAAACATGTGATAATAGTATCGGTCATACTTATCTATATCGATGGACTTGTTAGTTCCTTCTCCAATTTCTCTAAAAGTAACTTCACGCAAACGACCTATTTCATGTAAAATATTTGGTATTTCAGATGCTGTAGTAAAAAAAACTTCATAATTTTTACTTTGCAACAATCTGCAATCGGTTTTTCTAAGTGTATTTACTTCAGCTAACATTTTTTCATGATTAGCAGGAGTTACAATTTCCTTAGGATTTTTTGGAAGTTTTAAATTTGGAACCGACAGTAATTTAGCATCTTCATTAAATGAATTGGCTAACATGTAAGTTTTTTTCCTTAAAAATTCAGAATATTCTTCTAGAGTTTTGTATTCATTTTGTTCGGTTACCGAAATTGCTTTTCCTATTCGTACTTTTATAACTCTGTCTTTTTGAGTTAAAAGTTCTGACGGAAGTTTGGCAGTACGAAGTGTTGGGTTAATTTTAGATAAAAAATAAAATAGCCTACTGTTTTTTGCATGAAAATAAATAGGTACAACTGGTACCTGAGCTTTTCTAATTACTTTCATTGCGCCTTCTTCCCAAGCTTTATCTACAACTAGTTTACCATCTTTATAGGTAGAAACTTCTCCTGCAGGAAACATTCCAAGTGGCTTGCCATCGCTTAAATGACGCAAGGTTTCTTTAATCCCAATGACGCTCGATTTAGTATCTTTTCGATCTTCAAAAGGGTTTACAGGCATAATGTAAGGTTTCATCGGTTGGATTCGATGCAACAAAAAATTGGCAATTATTTTAAAATCTGGAACCTTTTCAAGCATTAATTTAAGCAGCAAAATCCCATCGATTCCACCTAACGGATGATTTGAAATTGTAATATAAGCACCATCTTTTGGTAACCTTTTAAAATCTTCCTCTGGTATTTCAAATTTAATTTGAAACTCGTCTAAAATAGCTTTTAAAAATACGGTATCTGATAAATGTTTGTTTCGATCGTAAATTTTATTTAAGGTCGAAATTTTAAGAGTTTTCATTAATAACCAGCCAGCAAAAGTTCCCAAAACCCCGTATTTTTCGGCATTTATAGCTTTTGCAAATTCTTTGGCGGTAACTAATCCCATTGATTTATTGTTCGGTTTTGTTCAAAAAAACAAATATAGTAAATCTTATTATCGATATTTTGAAAAAAAGCTACTATTTAAAATTTGATTAAAACATTTATAAATATCTCTGTATTTGTAGTTAAACACCGTGTTTTTATTTACATTTGAATTTCAATAAATAAGGAACAAAATGAGAATTATTTCCTATAATGTAAACGGAATTCGCGCTGCAATTACAAAAGGATTTTTAGACTGGTTACAACAAGCAAATCCCGACGTAATTTGCCTTCAAGAAATAAAAGCAACTCAGGATCAAATCCCTACAAACGAAATTACCGCAGCTGGATATGCTTATCAATATTATTTTTCTGCAACTAAAAAAGGATATAGTGGTGTGGCTATTTTAAGTAAGATAGAACCCAAAAAAATTCTTTACGGAACCGGAATTGAAAGTATGGACTTCGAAGGACGCAACATCCGTGCAGATTTTGATGGCGTTTCAATTATGAGTTTGTACCTGCCTTCGGGTACAAATTTAGATCGTCTTGGGCACAAATTTAATTATATGGCCGAATTTCAAGATTATATAAATAAGTTAAAAATGGAAATTCCAAATCTTGTAATATGTGGCGATTACAATATTTGCCATGAAGCGATTGATATTCACGATCCAATTCGCAATAAAACGGTATCTGGATTTTTACCAGAAGAACGATTTTGGCTAAATGGATTTATGAAATCTGGATTTGTGGATAGTTTTAGACATTTTAATAAAGAGCCACATCACTACTCGTGGTGGAGTTATCGTGCAGGCGCAAGAGCTACCAATAAAGGTTGGCGAATAGATTACAATTTAGTTAGCGAAAATTTAAAACACAGAATGACTCGAGCGGTAATACTTCCTGAAGCAAAACACTCAGACCATTGCCCCATATTAGTTGAAATTGATTAATAATTTTAAAAAAATTTATAAATATTTATTTTAATTTACATAAAATGATAAAAAAAATAACCATCGGATTACTAGTTTTTGCAATAGCAACGTCGTGTGTTTCAAAGAAAATATACAATGATTTAGAGAATAAATATGCCGATTTGAAAAAAGAAAACAGAACCCTAACTGATGGAAATGAAGATTTGTTAAAATCTAAAAATCAATTGGATTTAGATAAAAATGCGCTTACCACAGAAAGAGACAAACTTAAAGCGGAGCGAGATAAACTTTTAGCAGATTACACAGCATCTGATAAAAATTTGAAAACATTACAAGCATCCTATAATGCTTTGGAGAAAAACAGTGATGAATCCTTAAAAGCGAATTTAGATAAAAATCGGGAGTTATTAGCAAAACTAGAAACTAAAGAAAAAGCGCTTGCGACAGAGCAAGAGCGTTTGAATAAATTAAAATCAGAATTGGAATCAAGTTCTAAACGATTAAGCGAACTTGAAGGATATATTGCCTCTAAAGATGCTAGCATGAAAAAACTAAAGGAAACTTTGTCAAAATCTTTAAAAGCATTTGAAGGAAAAGGTTTAACGGTGCATCAAAAAGATGGTAAAGTGTATGTTTCTGTAGAAAATAAATTGCTGTTTCAAACAGGAAGTTGGGCAGTTGGGACAGAAGGAAAAACTGCAGTAGTTGAGGTAGGAAAAGTTTTAGCTCAGAATCCAGAAATTTCCGTTTTGATTGAAGGACATACAGATGATGATAAAATTCTAGGAAATATTGGTGGCGGTATTGAAAACAACTGGGATTTATCTACAAAACGAGCTACTGCGATAGTGAATATTTTATCTGAAAATAAAGCTGTTAACAAGCAAAATTTAACTGCAGCAGGACGCGGCGAATTTGCTCCAATAACAGAAAATAATACTCCTGAAGGAAAAGCTAAAAACAGAAGAATTGAAATTATTCTGACACCAAAACTTGATGAAATTTCTAAGATGTTAAATGATCTATAAAGTAATGTAGATGAAAAAGTTAGAATTACTTTTAGACGAGTTAGAACGATATATTCCGAGTTTAGAGAAAACCAATCTGGAAGTATCCACAGCGTCCATTGGTTGGCAAATAGATCATTGTTTGATAGTCATTAACAGAGTTTCAAATCACCTGAAAGATTCAAATCACGATGATTATAAATGGAAATTCAACCTTATTAGAACATTGATTTTCACTTTAAACACCATCAAACGAGGAAAAGTTCAAGCGCCAAAAGTTGCATTACCAGAAGGAGAAATAACAGTCGAGAGTTTAAAACAAAAAATTAATACTTCTAAAACAAATGTCGCAGAAATCCAGTTGTTGAACAAAAATTGTTTTTTTCCACATCCATATTTTGGTGATTTGAATATAAAACAAACACAAAAATTTTTGGTTTTACACACAACTCATCACCTAAAAATTATAAGAGATATTTCAAATAAATAATTATACCCACAATCTTAATACAACCATTGCGTTAAGTTTGAGGTTAAAGTTTCTACATCAATTCCACAAATTTTTTGCAATTCCTCAATGGTTCCATGTTCGATAAAGTTATCTGGAATACCTAGAATATGAATTTCATTTTTGTAGTTATTTTTAGATGCAAATTCCACTACAGAACTTCCAAAACCGCCAACTATTGTTCCGTCTTCAATGGTAATTATCTTCTCATATTTTTCAAAAATCTTATGTAATGTTTCTTCATCAAGAGGTTTAATAAACCCAAAATAGTATTGTGCCACAGCGTTTTGTACACTTAATTTATCAATTGCTTGTGTCACATTATCTACTATTGTTCCTGTTGATAGAAATGCAATTTTATTTCCTTTCTTTAGATTTTTTGCTTTTCCAATTATAATTTTTTGAAAAGATTTTTGCCAATCAAAAATTGAAGATCTTCCGCGTGGATATCGAATCGCAATTGGATGTTTCAACCCTAATGATGCGGTGTAAAGTATGTTTCGCAAATCTGTCGCATCTTTGGGAGCATAAATAATCATATTAGGAATACATCTCAAAAAGGCAATATCAAAAACACCGTGATGTGTTGCGCCATCTTCGCCAACCAATCCAGCTCGATCAATGCAAAAAATAACTGGTAAATTTTGCAATGCCACGTCATGTATAATTTGATCGTAAGCGCGCTGAATAAAAGTAGAATAGATGGCACAAAATACAATCATGCCTTGCGTTGCCATTCCTGCAGCTAAAGTTACAGCATGCTGTTCAGCAATGCCAACATCAAAAGCTCGTTTTGGAAACATTTCCATCATAAATTTTAATGAACTTCCACTTGGCATAGCGGGTGTAATTCCTATAATTTTTTGGTTTTCAGTGGCTAATTCTACCAAAGTTAAACCAAAAACATCTTGATATTTTGGAGGTAAATTTTCTTCTTTTTTAGGGTGAATAATTCCTGTGATTTTATCAAATTTTCCTGGAGCATGATATGTAATTTGATTTTCTTCTGCTTGAAGCAAGCCTTTACCTTTTGTAGTTATAACGTGTAGAAATTTTGGTCCTTGAACTGATTTCAGTCGCTCTAATTCTGATAATAAAGCATTAATATCATGACCATCAATAGGTCCAGAATAGTCAAAATTTAGAGATTTTATGATGTTATTTTCAATTGGATTTTCTCCTTCTTTAACTGCGGTTAAATAATTTTTAAGAGCACCAACACTTGGATCAATTCCTATGGCATTATCATTTAATATTACTAGTAAATTAGCATCGGTAACTCCAGCATGATTTAGTCCTTCAAATGCCATACCGCTTGCAATTGAAGCATCTCCGATAACTGCAATGTGATGTTTTTGATTTCCCTGCAATTGTGATGAAATGGCCATTCCCAAAGCTGCCGAAATTGAAGTTGACGAATGTCCCACGCCAAAGGTATCGTATATACTTTCAGTACGTTTTGGAAATCCAGAAATTCCGCCCAGTTGACGATTAGTATTAAAAATGGCTTTACGTTCGGTTATAATTTTATGACCATAAGCTTGATGTCCTACATCCCAAACTAATAAATCATTAGGAGTATCAAAAATATAGTGAAGTGCAATAGTAAGTTCAACAACCCCTAAACTTGCACCTAAATGTCCTTCTTTTACAGATACAATATCGATAATAAAATCACGTAATTCTTTCGCTAATTGAGGCAGTTGCGAAGGTTTTAATTTTCGTAAATCAGATGGATTATTAATTGTTTGGAGTAAATTTTGAGACATAATACAAAGGTACAAATTGAATCGTTATTTTTGCTTTATGGAAAACATTTTTACCCACGAGTTTTTTATGAAAAAAGCCCTACAAGAAGCGCAACTAGCTTTTGAAAGTGGCGAAATTCCAGTTGGTGCTGTAATTGTAATTGACAATAAAATAATTGCCAGAAGTCACAATTTAACCGAGTTATTAAATGATGTAACTGCTCATGCGGAAATGCAGTCAATAACTGCTGCCGCAAATTATATTGGTGGCAAATACTTAAAAGGTTGCACGCTTTATGTAACTGTTGAACCTTGTCAAATGTGTGCTGGAGCATTATACTGGAGTCAAATTTCTCAAATTGTTTTTGGTGCTAGAGATGTAAACAGAGGATATTTGTCGCTTGGAACTAGCTTACATCCTAGAACAAGTGTTATTCAAGGCATTTTGGCAAATGAGTGTGGTGAACTAATGAAACGATTTTTTGCAGACAAACGATTATAGTTTATATTTTTATTTATTTTTACCAATTACTCTTTAAATTTCAAAACATGGAAAAATTAAAATCAACACTTATTTTAGCGCTAGCAATAATTTTCACAGGGTGGATTTTAGGTAAATCGTTTCAAAACAGAAACAGAAACTTAGACTCAATTGCAGTTATCGGTTTGGGGACTAAAGATTTTGTTTCAGATGAAATTTTATGGTCAGGAAGCTTTACTACCAGAAGTTTAGATATCAAAACGGCGTACAATAAAATTGTTTATGATCAAAAAATTGTTTCCGATTTCTTTCTGGGCAAAGGTTTTAAAACTAATGAATTTACCTTTGGCGCTGTTAATTTTGAAAAGAAATTCAGAGAAGTTAGAAGTCAAGGTGCAGATAATCAAACTCGCTTTGAGCAAGTTTTTGATGGATATCAAGCCACACAAACCATTTCTTTTTCTGCAAAAAAGAATTCAGATTTAATGACTAGAATAGAAAGTGTTTCAAGTAAAACTTCAGAATTGGTTAACTCAAGTATTGAATTATCATCTAATACTATTCAGTACACATTTTCTGATTTACCAAGCCTGAAACAGAGTTTAATTGAAAAAGCAACAAAAGATGCTAACGAACGTGCCACAAAAATTGTAAAAACAGCCGATGGCGATTTAGGAAAACTAAAAAGAGCAAGCATGGGTGTTTTTCAAATTACTGGACAAGGATCAACAGAAGAGGATAGTTACGGAGGAATTAATGACACGTATAGCAAAAATAAAACTGCTCGAATAACAGTTCGTTTAGAATATGAATTAGAGTAAAGTGTTTTTATCAGAAAAACCGTCATGTTACTATAACAAGACGGTTTTTTATTTTAAATAATGTAGTTCTTAATTTTCAGAAATCTCTTTTCCTTTTTCATCAAAAAGATGATATTCCAAATAGGTGTAAGCATCACGAGGAATAATTTTGATCCATTTTTTATGCTCAAAAAACCATTTCGCACGCAACGACGGAAATCCATTTTTAAGATACGCTGCCACAAAAGGATGCACATTAAGGGTTACTTTTTTGTGAACTTTTACCGTTTTTTCGAGTGAAAAAGCAATCTTATCTATAATCTGGATTGGTGCATCAATATCACTTGCCAAATTATTTGGGTTTTCTTCCCGTGTTTCTATATTTACTTCTGGTCTTACTCGCTGTCTAGTAATTTGAACCAAACCAAACTTACTTGGAGGTAATATTTTGTGTTTTGCCTTATCGTCACTCATTTCTTCTTTCAAAAAATTAAAAAGTGATTGCCTATTGTCAGTATTTTGCATATCGATAAAATCGACCACAATAATACCACCCATATCGCGTAAACGCAATTGCCTTGCAATTTCTGCTGCGGCAATCATATTTACTTCCATGGCAGTATCTTCTTGATTATTAGCTTTGTTAGACCTGTTACCACTGTTTACGTCAATAACGTGAAGTGCTTCGGTATGCTCAATAATCAAATAAGCACCTTTGCTCATTGATACTGTTTTTCCAAACGATGTTTTTATTTGTCTTTCGATGTTGTATTTTTCAAAAATTGGTGTGTCTCGCGACTGATAAAACTTTACTATATTTTGTTTAGATGGAGCTATTTCGGTCAAATAATCTTTTGTTTCTTGAAATAACACTTCTTCATCCACTTGAATTCCAGTGAATGAATCATTAAATACGTCTCTCAAAATTGAAGAAACTTTACTTAATTCGCCCAAAACTTTGGACGGATGATGGGCTGTTACTAATTTTTTACACATTGCAAGCCATCTGTTGTTGAGGTTTTGCAAGTCTCTTTCTAGTTCTGCTACATTTTTGCCTTCGGCTACTGTTCTCACAATTACGCCAAAACCTTTAGGCTTGATTGCTTGTACCAATTTTTTTAATCGGTCTTTTTCTGATTTTTCTTCTATTTTTTGAGAAACAGAAACGCGGTCAGAAAATGGGACAAGAACTAAAAATCTACCGGCAAAAGAAAGTTCAGCACTTATTCTTGGTCCTTTGGTAGATATAGGCTCTTTAACCACTTGCACTAAAATAGATTGGTTGGCACTCAGAATGTCTGAAATGGAACCATCTTTATCTATTTCTTTTTCAAACTGAAAGTTTTTTAGGGAGAAATCTTTTATTTTACCTGTGCTTACAAGTTTTATGAATTTTAAATAGGAAGCTAAATTTGGACCTAAATCGTGATAATGTAAAAAAGCATCTTTTTCAGAGCCAACATTTACAAAAGCTGCATTTAATCCAGAAACAGGTTTTCTGATTTTGGCAATAAAGATATCACCTACTAAAAAACTGCTTATTTTATCTTCTTCTTTGTGTAATTCAACTAGTTTTCCATCTTTTAATAAAGCAAAATCTACAGTATTTTCGTTAGATCTGATAATCAGTTCTTTATTCACGTTGTAAATTTTTATCCAAACAATTAGTTTATGGTTGTTGTTTGCTATGTAGTTGATTAACAATTAGTAGTCAACTGTAAACCACGAACACATGGTAAGGATGGATTAAATAATATTTTTTTACAGGTATTACCCGATGAAATTTATATTTAAAGCAACATAGCATTTGTTAGATACAAAATGTTATGAATACTGTTTATTAAATTTCATTTTCAATGAACGTTTAAAAAGAAAAAAGTAGTTTAAAACTACTTTTTCTTTTTGTGTCGGTTTGCTCTTGCACGTTTTTTACGTTTGTGCGTTGCAACCTTATGTCTTTTTCTTTTCTTACCACTTGGCATAATGTACTGTTTAGTGTGATTAATAAATATTTTTTAAACTGGAACTTCAGTTTTAGTTTTTACTCCTTCAACAAATACTTTTGCTGGTTTAAATGCAGGAATATTGTGTGCAGGAATTTTTATAGTAGTATTTTTTGAAATATTTCTACCTGTTTTTTCAGCTCTAGTTTTGATTATGAAACTTCCAAACCCTCTTAAGTAAACATTGTCTCCACCTTCTAAAGAATCTTTTACTTCTTCCATAAATGCTTCAACTACTGCTTGAACGTCAATTTTTTCAAGACCTTTCTTTTCAGAAATTTTAGCTACGATATCTGCTTTCGTCATTTTCTTTCGTATTTATTAATAATATGTAATTTAATTATGTGTATTTTTTTGAGTGTGCAAATATAGGAATTAAAAAAACAATATTTCAAGGATAATTGATTAAAATTTAATGATATAAACTTTTACTTTTGCAACTTACTTCATAATATGAATTTTTCTAACTCATTATTGCAATGGTATTTACAAAATAAACGTGATTTGCCTTGGCGTAATACTACAAATCCCTATCCAATTTGGTTATCGGAAATAATGTTGCAACAAACTAGAGTTTCACAAGGAATGCCTTATTTTTTAAAATTTGTAGAAAATTTTCCAACTGTTTTTGATTTAGCTCACGCCACCGAGGAGCAAGTTTTAAAACTTTGGCAAGGACTTGGTTATTATTCTCGAGCCAGAAACATGCATAAAACCGCACAAATTATTGCATTTGAATACAACGGAATTTTCCCCAATAACTATCAAAATTTATTAAAGCTTAAAGGAATTGGCGAATATACTGCAGCTGCAATTGCGTCTTTCGCTTTTAATGAAGTTGTTCCAGTAGTAGATGGAAATGTTTTTAGAGTTTTGGCAAGATATTTTGATATTGAAACCGATATTGCATCTTCTGGAGCAAAAAAAGAATTTACAAGTTTAGCTCAAGAATTAATTCCAGCAAATAATCCAGCACTGTTTAATCAAGCAATTATGGAGTTTGGAGCTTTGCAATGTGTCCCTAAAAATCCCGATTGCAACAACTGTATTTTTAATAATTCTTGTCTTGCTTTAAAATTTAAAAAAGTAAGTGAATTGCCCATTAAAATCAAGAAAACTAAAGTACTTAATAGGTATTTAAACTATCTAATCATGTTAGATTCGGAAAATAAAACAGTAATCCAAAAAAGAATTGACAAAGGGATTTGGCAAAATCTTTATGAATTTCCTGTTATTGAATTATTAAAAGATGAAAATTTTGATACAATTGTTTCTGAAATTAAAACTGTTTTAAAATCAAACAATGTTGAAAATATTATACTGTTTAACGAGAAAATAATCATCCATAAATTATCACATCAAAAGCTGTATATCCGATTTTATGAAGTAAAAGTTAGCACTTTAAATTCCACAGGAACATCATTAGAAACATTAAAAAAATATCCTTTTCCCATAGTTATTCATAATTTCATCGAAAAGTATTTGAATTAATTATTTATTTGTAATTTTGATACACAAACTTCTAGCATTATGGCAGGAACATTAAATAAAGTTATGCTTATAGGTCATCTTGGTGACGATATAAAAATGCACTATTTTGAAGGTGGCAACTGCATTGGTCGTTTTCCCTTGGCTACGAATGAAATTTATATCAACAAACAAACTAACGAAAAAATAACTTCAACAGAATGGCACAATCTTGTAGTAAGAAATAAAGCTGCCGAAATTTGTGAGAAATATTTATCAAAAGGAGATAAAATTTATGTTGAAGGAAGAATAAAATCGCGACAATGGACTGCTGATGATGGTACAACAAAATATACTACCGAAATTCAGGTAACCGAATTTACTTTTCTAAACGTTAAAAAAGATACTGAGGGTAACAAGAATATTCCAAATCCAGACTCAAAAAGCATTAATTTTGACGCTTCAAATGAGCAACGTCCTATAAATGATTTGCCCTTTTAATATTGTTAAACTAATTATCCCAACTTGGATCCAGAACCCAGTTTATTATTCTTTTTAATTCTAAATACTAATTTAGTTATTGGGATTTGTGGTGTTTTAATTTTACTTTTTTGTTGCGCAATGGTCGCAGCTACCGAAGTTGCACTTTTTTCTTTATCTCCTCAAAATCTTGCCGATTTAGCAATAAAAAACACACCAAAAGCACAAGTAATTAACAGATTATTATCAAAACCTAAAAAACTTTTAGCGACAATTTTGGTTGCTAATAATTTTTTGCACATCGCAATTGTCATACTTTTTTCATTTTCTTTAGATGAAGTATTCTCTCAAATTGCATCCCCAATTGTTAAGTTTGCAGTTGAAGTAATACTAGTTACATTTTTAATTTTATTATTTGGGGAAGTTTTACCCAAAGTGTACGCCAGTCGAAATAACGTAAAATTTGCATCTTTTATAGTATATCCATTATCAATATTAGACAAATTACTTTCGCCAATAAGTTTGCCAATGCGATCACTCACTATTTTTTTACAAGAAAAACTGGGTAAACAAAAAAGTAATTTTTCGGTCGATCAGTTGTCGCAAGCCTTAGAATTAACATCTACCGAAGATACATCTACCGAAGAACAGAAAATTTTAGAAGGAATTGTATCCTTTGGAAATACTGATACCAAGCAAGTTATGAGTCCTAGAATAGATATTTTTGCTATTGAAATAGAAGAATCTTTTGCTACCATTTATCCTAAAATTGTTGAAAAGGGATATTCCCGAATTCCAGTTTATGAAGACTCAATAGATAACATAAAAGGAGTTTTGTTTATAAAAGATTTAATTCCCTACATAAATGAAAAGGATTTTAACTGGAAACCACTGTTGCGTGAACCTTTTTTTGTTCCTGAAAATAAAAAATTAGATAATTTACTTAAAGATTTTCAAAGAATGAAAAGCCATTTAGCCATTGTGGTAGATGAATATGGTGGCACATCAGGTTTAGTATCGTTAGAAGATGTTATTGAGGAGATTGTAGGCGATATCAGTGATGAGTTTGATGATGATAATATCAATTATTCTAAAATAGACGATCAAAATTATTTGTTTGAAGGGAAAATAAATTTAAAAGATTTTTACCGTATTATAAACGTAGACGAAAATATTTTTGAAATTCAAAAAGGAGAAGCTGAAACATTAGCAGGTTTTATATTAGAAATTCTAGGAAATTTCCCCAAAAAAGGACAGAAAATTCAGTTTGAAAATTGCCTTTTTACTATTGTTGTGGTCGATAAAAAAAGAGTAAAACAAATAAAAGTTACTGTAGATGTTTAGTAAGAAAAAATATATAGTTGGATTAACTGTCTTTTTTAGTGCCTTGTTTTTTTTAAGTTGTAAAGATGTTGTTTTGCCAAAGCCAGCCAGCCAGTTGCGATTAGAATATCCTGTTGCTAAATATGATCAGTTTAGCAATCACTGTCCTTTTATATTCGAAATGAATTCTGAAGCTATTATAAAAGAGGAAAAAGAGTGTGGTTTTACAATTTCGTACCCAAAAATGAAAGCTACCATATATTTAACTTATAAACCAGTATCTGGAAATATTGTAAACTTACTTCGGGATGCTCAAAAACTTACTTACGAACATGTTATTAAAGCAGATGATATCTTAGAACAACCTTTTTTGAATCCAAAGAAAAAAGTATATGGAATGTTTTATAAAGTATCTGGAAATGCGGCGACAAATGCTCAATTTTATGTAACCGACAGCACTAAACATTTTTTAACTGGCTCTGTTTATTTTTATGCAAAACCTAATTTTGATTCCATCATGCCCGCAGCTGAATATATTAGAAATGATATAAAACGACTGGTGGAAACTGTGCAATGGAAATAGCTTTGATACCAAAATAAATTCTTAATTCCATCCCCCACCAAGAGATCTATAAATATTTATTACAGCATTAAACTGTCTTTTCTTTGCTTCAAGCAATTCCAATTTTGACGATAAAGCATCTCTTTGAGTCATTAATACTTCAAAATAATCCACTTTGTTTGACTTAAATAAGTCGTTTGAAATATCAATTGAAGTTTTCAAGGCTTGTACTTGCTTATTTTTCAAATCGTATAATTGTTCTAAATTTTTAATGTTAGACAATAAATTAGAAACTTCAACATAACCGGTTAAAATTGTTTTTTGATAATTGTACATCGCTTGTACTTGAATCGCTTTTGCCTTATTAAACTCTGCTTTTATTGCACTTCTATTTATCAATGGCGCAGTAAGTTCGCCCAATATAGAATATGCTAATGATTCTGGTGCAGTAAAAAGTAATGATGGTTTAAAAGCTTGAAATCCTAAACCTCCAGATATATTAAAAGATGGATAAAATTCTGCTTGAGCTGCCTTAACATCACATTTTGTTGCAAATAATTCCAGTTCGGCTTGTTTAATATCAGGTCGATTAGCTAGAAGTTGCGATGGAATACCCGATTTTATTTGTTGTGGCATTTCGTTTATAAATGCAACTTTGTCTCGTACAATAGGTTGTGGATATCTGCCTAAAAGGAAATTAATTTTATTTTCGTTTTCTTTGATTTGTTGTTGAATATCAAATGCTAAAGATCGTGAGTTTAAAACTTCGGCTTCATATTTTTTTACTGCCAATTCCGATACTCGAGCGGCTTCTTTTTGAACTTTTACAATTTCGAGAGCATTTTTTTGCAAAGCAATTGTTTCTTCAATTACGTCAAGTTGATTATCTAAAGAAAGTAACTCATAATACGAATTGGCAATTTCAGCAATCAGGTTTGTAATTACAAAATTTTTCCCTTGAATAGTTGCTAAATATCGTGTTGCCGCTGCTTTTTTAGAATTTCGTAACTTTTTCCAAATATCAACTTCCCAACTTGCGTGCAACCCGAGTCTAAAATCGTTTAAGGATTCTGGTACTACTTGACCAGGCGTGATTTCTGCAGAAGAGTCACCCGCACCTTGACTGGTATATAAACCAACTTTTTCATTTCCAGCAGATATTCCTCCAGATACACTAGGCAATAACATTCCGGCGCGAAGTTTTACATTATTTCTCGCAATTTCAATGTCTTGCAAAGTCATTTGCAAATCGATATTATTTTTAAGCGCTACATCGATCAAATCTCCAAGGTTTTTATCGCTAAAGAAATTTTTCCATTTTATTGAAGCTGAATTTATGGTATCATTAGTTTCAACATAAACCGCAGGCATTTGTTGTTTATTTATATCTTGAACAGGAGTTAGCGATTTACAACTAGCAAAAAAAACTAGAAGTAGAGATACACTTATCTTAATATGTTTTTTAAATAAATTCATTTTATTATTCATCAATTTCATTAGTTAATGTTTTTTCTTCTTCATCGTCAATCAAAATATGTTTTTCAGATATTTTCGCAAACATAAAATATAATCCAGGAATAATTATTACTCCAAATATGGTTCCGAAGAGCATTCCTCCTGCTGCAGCAGCACCAATAGTTCTATTTCCTATTGCACCTGGTCCAGATGCAATTACTAATGGAATCAGTCCTGCGATAAATGCGAATGAAGTCATTAAAATAGGTCGGAGTCGTGCTAAAGCTCCCTCTATTGCAGCTTTTTTAGGAGATTTACCTGCCGCATGTCTTTGAACGGCAAATTCAACAATCAATACTGCATTTTTCCCTAGAATCCCTATTAACATTACCATTGCAATTTGGGCATAAATGTTGTTTTCAAGTCCTAAGATTTTCAAGAAAAAGAATGCTCCAAAAATACCTACCGGCAACGAGAAAATAATTGGTAGTGGCAACATAAAACTTTCATATTGTGCCGATAATACTAAATAAACAAATATTAAAGATATTAAGAATATATATATGGCTTGATTACCCTGTCTAGATTCGTCAATTGAAATTCCTGCCCATTCGATTCCAAAACCCTTTGGTAATGTTTTAGTTGCAACTTCCTCTACCGTTTTAAGAGCAGTTCCACTACTGTAACCAGATGCTGGACCGCCACTAATTTGAGAGGCGTTGTATAAATTATGTCTGTTAATTTCAGAAAGTCCAAATACTTTTTCTACTCTCATAAAAGCGCCATAAGGAACCATTTCACCTTTATCATTCTTAGTGTAATATTTTAACACATCCTCTGGCATTGCTCTATATTGAGGCAATGCTTGAACCATTACTTTATATTGCCTGTCATATTTAATGAAATTAGTTTGATAATCACTACCAATAAATCTAGAGAGATTATCCATAGCATCACCAATATCAACTCCTTTTTGTTCTGCTTTATCATTATCAACCCTCAGCATGTATTGTGGAAAACTAGCACTATAAAATGTAAACACCGAGGATAGTTCAGGGCGTTTGTTAAGCTCTTTTACAAAACTGTTACTAACAGTTTCCATTTTTTTAAAGTCGCCACTACCTGCTTTATCTACAAGACGTAATTCAAAACCACCAGCAGCTCCGTAACCAGGAACAGCAGGAGGTGGAAAAAACTCTATGGTTGCTCCTTTAATATTTTTAGCTTTTTCTTCCAACTCTTTCATAACCTCTTGAGTGGTACGTTTTCTTTCGTCCCAATTTTTAAGATTGATTAAGCAACTACCTGAGTTAGAACCAGTACCTTCTGATAATATTTCATATCCTGCAGTAGAAGAAACAGATTTTACCTCATCAATTGTAGAAGCAATTTTTTGGAGTTCACCCGCAACCTCATCTGTTCGTTCTAAGGTAGATCCCGGTGGTGTTTGTATGATTCCATAAAAAATACCCTGATCTTCATTTGGAATAAATCCAGAGGGAACCGTAGAGCTCAATCCCCAAGTGCCAAGGCAAAAAAGTAAAATCACAATAACCGTTACTACTCTTCTATTTACTATTAAAGTTATAATTTTTTGGTATTTACTTTGTAGACGACTAAACTGGTTGTTAAATCCAGCCAAAAATCGGTTTAATATATTATTTTTTTTCTCTATTCCGTGAGTATTTTTGAGTATCATTGCACATAGGGCTGGTGTAAATGTTAATGCAACAATACCCGATAAAATAATTGCAGTAGCCATTGTTACAGAGAACTGTCTGTAAAAAATACCCACAGGACCAGGCATAAACGAAACGGGAATAAATACGGCTGCCATAACAAGTGTAATGGCGATGATTGCGCCTCCTATATCTTTCATTGCCAGTTTTGTAGCCTCAAGTGGAGTTACATGAAATTCTTCCATTTTAGTATGCACAGCCTCGACGACGACTATAGCATCATCAACTACAATACCAATTGCAAGAACCAAGGCAAAAAGGGTGATCAAGTTGATCGTGATTCCAAAAATTTGCATAAAGAAGAAAGTTCCAACCAATGAAACAGGAACTGCAATTGCAGGTATTAAAGTTGAACGCCAATCACCCAAAAAGACAAATACAACTAACGAAACAAGTAAAAAGGCTTCTACAAGTGTGTGAATTACTTTTTCAATTGAGGCATCTAGAAATTTTGATACATCATACCCAATTTCATAATCCATTCCTTTTGGGAATGAAGAAGATTTAATTTCTTCTAATTTCTTTTTTACATTTTCAATTACTTTGCTGGCATTACTTCCGTAAGATTGCTTGATAACAATTGCAGCAGACGGTTTTCCGTTTAATTTTGAATATAAATCATAGTAAGCATTTCCAAATTCGACTTGCGCAACATCTTTTAAACGAAGCAATTCGCCGTTAGGATTTGATCGAATTATAATATTGTCATATTGTTCCTTTGTAGTATAACGACCGGGGTATTTTAAAACATATTCAAACGCCTGAGATTTTTTCCCAGAGCTTTCGCCTAATCTACCTGGTGATGCTTCAAAACTTTGATTGCTAAGGGCATCCATAACTTCTGTAGACGAAATTTTATAAGCAAACATTCTATCGGGTTTTAACCAAATTCTCATAGAATATTCTCTATTTCCTAGAATATCTGCAAATCCAACGCCATCAACTCGCTTTAGTTCTGACAACAAATTTATATCAGCGAAATTAAAAAGAAAATTTACATCTAAAGTCGGGTCTTTACTATATAAGTTAATGTATAATAGCATATTAGACTCTTCTCTGGTAATTTTTACTCCCTCGCGAACTACAATAGGAGGCAATTTATTTACAACTGCGGCTACACGATTTTGAACATTTACTGCTGCAATATTTGGATCGGTTCCGAGTTCAAATACTACTTGAATTTGCGCTTCACCATCGTTTCCAGCGTTGGATGCGATATACTTCATTCCAGGAATTCCGTTTATGGCTCTCTCGAGTGGAATCACTACTGATTTAATCATCAGCTCATTGTTTGCTCCAGGATAATCTGCAGTTACATTAACTTTGGGTGGCGAAATAGATGGGAATTGTGTTACTGGTAATTGTAATAATGCCAATCCCCCTAAAAACACAATTATGAGTGATATAACAATAGACAGTACGGGTCTTTGTATAAATTTATTAAACATACTTATTTGTTTGAATTATTAAATTTTCTATTGTTTGATTAATTCTAAGGAATTAAGAATTTTATCTGAAGTGATGAATTTAGGAATTATTTTTTCGTCTTCTTTAACGGCTTGAATTCCATCGACTAATATTTTATCCGTAGAAACTAATCCAGACTGAATTATATAAACATTCGGCAAGCGTTGTTTTACTACAATGTTTCTAGATTTTACCACATTATCTTTATCAACTACATAGACAAAAATTTTATCTTGAATTTCAAAAGTAGATTTTTGCGGAATAAGCAAGGCATTTTTTATGGGAACTACTAGTTGCACTTTTCCAGTTTCACCATTTTTTAATAGTAATTCCGGATTTGGGAATTTTGCTCTAAAAGCTATATTTCCTGTGTTATTGTCAAATTCACTTTCGATAGTTTCTATATAACCTTGATGATTATGTTTAGTTCCGTTTGATAATAATAAACCTGCCTGATTATTGATATCGCTCTTGTTACGAGTTTTATAATCTAAATATTCAACTTCCGACATGTTGAAATAAGCATAAATTTCTTTGTTATTTGATATTTTGGTTAATACGGTTCCATCATCGATTAAACTTCCTTTTTTAAATTGAATTCTATCAATAGTTCCGTCAAATGGTGCTTTAATTTTGGTAAATGAAAGATGTGTTTGAGCCAATGATAATTCAGCATTAGCTTCGTCAACTTTAGCTCTCGCCATAGCAAGTTCTGATTTTGAAACGATATTTTTATCAGATAAAGTTTTTACATTTTGATATTCTATTTCTGTCATTCTAGCATCGGCTTTTGCTTTTAAATAGTCAGCTTCGTATAGTTTTGGCATAATACTAAAAAGAAGTTGTCCCGACTTAACCGATTGACCTTCATCAACATGCAAAGTTTCAAGATAGCCTTTTTCTTGAGCTCTAATTTCTACATTTTGCACAGACTGAATTTGTGCAATATATTCTTTTGTAAATACGGTGTCTTTAATCACTGGATTTGTCACAGTATATTTTGACATTTCAACTTTTTCTTCTTTTTTTTGATTACAACTTGTAAATAATGCGAAAGATAGTACTGGGAAAAGTATGATTAGTTTTTTCATTTTTATGTAAATAATTGGGTACAAAGGTGCAACTGAATGATGAAAATTCGATGTGGATATCACTTAAAAAAAACTTAATTCGATAAGATTACTTCAAAAATATTGGTGTTATCAATTTTTGAATGATAAGAAATGGTTGCATTGTGATAATCCAAAATTCTTTTAACTATGCTAAGTCCGAGTCCTGAACCTTGAACTTTTACAGAATTTTCTCCTCTCATAAAAGGTTCAAATATCTTAGCTTGTTCCTCTTCCGAAATTATTTTCCCACTATTTGAAATTGAAACTGAAACAGCAGAAGATTTACTTTGAGTTATTGTTACATTTGCCTTACTATCAGTCGAATATAAACTTGCGTTTTTAAGAAGGTTTGTAAAAGCTATTTTTAATAATGATTTACTTCCAGATACTTCCATTGAATGTTCAACATCATCATCAATAATAATTTCAAAATTCAATTGAAAATTAGGATATAATTTTTTTACTTGTTCGTTGGCATCAAAAATGATTTCATCTATTCGTACTTTTTTAAATTTTTTACCCGATGTTTCTTTATTAACTTTAGCTAAAAGTAGTAAAGAGTTAATCAAATCTGCCATTTGATGCACATCATTATTGATACTTTTTAAGTAATTTAAAGTAGTTTCAGAATGTTGTTCAGACTTGATACTGTTTTCTAATTGCATCGAAATTCTTGTAAGAGGTGTAAACAATTCGTGTGATGCATTTGAAGTAAATTCTTTTTGAGTTGCAAACGATTTTTCTAATCGAGTAAGCATCTGATTGAAAGCTTTTGTAAGCAAATTTATTTCGTCATTACTATTATTTTCATCTAAATGTTCATTGAGTTCGTGAGCTGAAATGGATGTAATTTTTTGTTGAAAAACATCCAATGGATTAAGTTGTTTTTTAATGAAAATATAAGTAAAAAACCAAACAACCAGCAAACTTATAATAAAAGTAAAAATAAGAGAAACTAATAAATATTCTAGTTTAGATTTACCATATCGATCTTCGGCAGTTATAAGTACATAATAATTGCCTTGTTCGAACGAGAAATGAATACCAACCAAATCGCGCTCTTTATCAATCCTAAAAAAAGATTTTACTACGCTCAATTTTTTTAAATCATCAAGTGTCCAATTGATTTGAGCGTCACCAACACTGCTGTATATAAGTTTAAAATCGTCGTTAAATATTAAAGTTTTTTCATTATAATACGTATTGATAGAATTTTCGTCGATTAATTTTATTAATTTTTTATCAATTTTTTTTACATCTAAAATAAGTTTGGTTGTATTAAGAGCTTTTTCTTCTAGGCGTTCATTAAATTCCTCTAGTCTAAAAGTTGAAAAACGTATGTAAATAAAAACTGATGCAAGCCCAAAGATTATTGAGAAAGCAATGGCAATATTAACCGATATTTTTCTTTTTAAAGTCATTAGATTTTTCTATAAAATTCTAATCTTCTAGTGCATTCCAGCCTCGAGCTTTTAACGGAATTTTGGTGTTGGCTCTCGTTATTAAATGAATTCCTTCAGATTCTTGAGTGATATGACCAATTACTGTGAAATTTGGATTTCCTTTTATTTTATCAAAATCAGCCATAGGAATTGTAAACAGGAGTTCATAATCTTCGCCACCATTTATAGCTACTGTTGTGCTGTCAATATTAAATTCTTCACAAACATTTATAAATTGAGGGTCAACGGGAATTTTATCTTCATAAAGATTGCATCCAACTTTGCTTTGCTTACAAATGTGAATTATTTCAGACGACAATCCGTCAGAAATATCAATCATTGCCGTAGGCTTTATTTCTAGTTTTGCGAGCATATCTTTTATATCATGTCGCGCTTCTGGTTTTAATTGGCGTTCTATTAAATACGTATAGGCATCTAAATCGGGCTGATTATTTGGATTAACTTGAAACACTTGTTTTTCTCTTTCCAAAACTTGAAGTCCCATATATGCTGATCCTAAGTCGCCAGAAACCACCAGTAAGTCGGTTTCTTTTGCACCACTTCTGTAAATTATTTCTTCTTCATTAGCTTCGCCTATTGCTGTAATCGAAATAATTAATCCTTTTTGAGATGAAGTTGTGTCACCACCAATAACATCTACATTATAAAATTTTGAGGCCAAGTTTATTCCTTCAAATAATTCTTCCATTGCTTCTAATGGAAATCTGTTTGACACTGCAACCGAAACTGTAATTTGAGTTGCTCTAGCATTCATAGCACAAATATCAGAAACATTTACCACAACAGCTTTGTATCCTAAATGGCGTAAAGGCATGTAGGCTAAGTCAAAATGTACTCCTTCAATCAATAAATCGGTTGAAATAACAACTTTTTTATTCTTAAAATCTAAAACTGCGCCATCGTCTCCAATACTTTTTACAGTTGAAGAATTTTTTACATCAAAACCTTTAGTTAAATGTTCAATCAAACCAAATTCTCCCAACTGAGATAGCGAAGTTCGGTTTGGGTTTTTGTCTTCTATCATTGTATAAATTTAATAGTAACAAATGTACAAAGATTTTAAACTGCGCTTCGGGTTTAACGTTTAAATTATCTTGTAATCAAAATTTGAAATCAATAAGCTACTTTTTATTAGCAAGGTAAACTCCAATTAAAACTACAAAAGCTCCCAGAAGTTGCATAAATGTTAGGCTTTCATGATCTAGAATACCCCAAAAAAATGCTACAATTGGAATAAGATAAGTAACTGACGTCGCAAATAAAGCTGATGACATTTGGATGAGTTTAAAGAAAATTATATTGGCAATTCCGGTGCCGATTACACCTAAAATTAAAATGTAAATAAGTGCAATTTGAGTGTCTGACGTGTGAATTCTATCTTTAAAATCAGTAAAAAACAAAACTAATAACGCAGGAACTAATAAAATCAAAAAATTCCCTGTTGTAATAGCAAGAGGTTTCACATCAGATAAATATTTTTTTATCAAATTTACATTGATAGCATAGCAGATGGAGGCAATAATCACGAAAACAGAAAAGTAGTAATTGGAACTATTTGCTGCATCATCTCCAGTAAATATTAGAATAGCAGTTCCAAACAAACCGATAATTATTCCTAAAAATTGACGTCTATTATAAGTTAAACCAAAAGTTAAAACACCAATTAGTAGTGTGTTAAGTGGCGTTAAAGAGTTTAAAATAGAACAAATAGAACTACTAACTTTTGTTTCGGCAAGAGGAAAAAGAAACGCGGGAACAAATGTCCCAAATAGCGAGGTCAAAGCGATGTATTTCCATTGAAAATGTTTAATTGTAGCAATTGATTTAAATCCAATAACGATAACAAAAAAGGATGTAAATATAATTCGCAAAGCGCCTATTTGAAAAGGGTTTAATCCTAACAAACCTTTTTTCATTAAAATAAATGAGCTTCCCCAAATTAGGGCTAATGTGATTAATAAAATCCATTTTAACTGTTTTGAAATCATCTTTTGAGTTCTAAAATTGTGATAATTTTATCAATCGGCACCTATTTATTTCATTACTTTTGTTAGTAATATCTAACAATTAAAATTTAGCGAAACCATGAATTTACATAAAATAATATTTACAAGTGCATTTTCAATAGTACTAATAGTTGGTTGTAAAGATAAGGGAAGCAAAGCAACTAATGAAATACAATCCTCTGACAACAAAAAAGAAATTGTTGTTGCTGTAAAACCACAAACGGCTTCATTTACTATAGATGGTATGATTTGTCCCGATGGTTGCGCAAAAACAATAGAAAAAAAACTCTCTGAAATGAAAGGAGTCCAAAATGCTAAAGTAGACTTTGAAAAAAAGCAAGCTACCATTAACTTTGATTTAGATAAATTGAAATCAGAAGATTTGGTTAATGCTGTTGAAGAAACGGGAGATGGAAAAACATATAAAGTTTCCAACTTAAAAACGGTTAGCAAAAGCTAATCTTACGTTTTAATTTTCTGTTTAAATAGAAATAAAAAAAGTTGCAAGATTTAAATCTTGCAACTTTTTTTTAGAATTATTTTAGTTTATTAAAAACCTAAATCTTTTTTTACATCAGCTGTTAAATCTGGTCCATCAGTAAGTAATAAATCTGATGCATTTAAAACATATTGGTAACCTTTAGCTTTACCAACTTTTGAAATAGAAAGTCTTATTTTGTCCATTAATGGTTTCATCAAATCACTTTCTTTTTTCTGTAAATCTTTTTGTGCTGTATCTTGATATTCACCAATTCTTTTTCCCATGTCTTGAACTTCAACTTGACGAGACTGATTTACAGCATCTGTGGTAGTTGATGCTTCAGCATCATATTTTTTGATTTTGGTTTGATATTCGTCTACCATAGTTTTGTATTCAGCACTGTAAGTTTCACTCAATTTTTTTAATTGTGTTTGTGCATCAAGTACTGCTGGCATTTTTGCAGTTAATTCGTTCACATCAACATGAGCAATTTTTGCCTGAGCATTAATAGTTTGAAAACCAAGTAAAGCAATAGTTGCTATTAGTAAATTTCTTAATCTTTTCATCATTCTTAGTATTAATTATTGTTTAAAATTATTTTGGTTTATTTTTATTATCTTCTTTTTCTTTTTTTGCAGCTTCGCGATCAGCTAAAATTTTTGCTTTCTTTTCCTCTAATGCTTTTTTTCTATCCTCTAAAACTTTTTGTCTGTCTTCAAGGGTTTTCTTTTTTAGAGCATCCGCATCCGCAAGTTTTTGTTCTTTTAATAATTTTAATTCTATTGCCTTATCGTCAGCAGTTGCGTCTGGATTTGTAACATTATTATCAGAAACTGTGCCAGTTTTTTTAGATCCTTTACTTGCAAGCAATTCTTTTCGTGCATCGTCTTGTGCTTTTTTCTTTTCTTCTGCTGCCAGTTTTCGTTCATCTAGCAATCGCTGACGTTCTGCTTTTTTATCATCCAATACTTTTTTGCGGTCGGCAAGTGCTGGATTGTCATCCACCATATCTTGTTTACGCTCTTTCTCTGCCTCGTCTTTTAATTGTTTTTTGCTACGTTGTTGGCGTTTTTCACCCCGTTCTAAAACGCGAACCACTTGATCGGAAACATCAAATCTTTTTGCAGCAAACAGCATTGTTAAGTCAGAAGACTTATCAAATATATAATCATATTTTTTGGCTTCTGCTAAATCCTGAACAGCATTAAAAACTTGATCTTGAACGGGTTTTACCAATACTGCTTTTTGAATAATTAAATCGCCACTAGGTCCAAATTTTTTTTGTTGGTAATCTAATAATTCCGTTTCCAAAAAAGCGATTTCCTCTTCTCGTTCAGCAATTAGCTCTTTAGTGAGCAATACCTTTTCGGTCTTTAATCCTTCTCTTAGTTTACTAATTTCGGTCTTTTTAACTTCCATTTCTTGTTTCCACTTTTGCGCTTTTGCTTCAAGTTGCACTTTTGCTTCTGCATAATCAGGAACTTTTTCAAGAATATATTCCATATCAATGTAACCAATTTTCACACCTCTTGTTTGTGCATTAGCAGAAAAAGGAAGTGATATCATAATAATTAATAATACAATGTATTTCTTCATAACGTACTTGATTTTAGAAATGTTAAACAAATATACTAAAATTGTTGTCCAATAATAAAATGTGTTTGCCATCCACTTTTTTCTATTTGACCAGGAATTGCATCAAAACCGTGAGCAAAATCTATTCCCAATAAACCAAATGCTGGCATAAATATCCTAATTCCAAATCCTGCAGATCGTTGTAACAAGAACGGATTATAAACTCTAAAATTGTCATAAGATGCGCCAGCTTCTAAAAAAGTTAATGCATAAATAGATGCTGCGGCTTTTAAAGTTATTGGGTATCTTAATTCTAAAGAAAACTTATTATAAATAGCATCACCGCTTTGAGATGATAATGATTGATTTGGATATCCTCGAAGTTGAACTACTTCTCGACCATCTAATGAATAATTTGCTAAACCATCTCCTCCTACAAAAAATCGCTCAAAAGGCACAACACCACGATTTGGATCGCTAACACTAACGCCTCTTGCTGGATTATATGCACCAAGGTAACCAAATTCTCCTAAACTTCTTAAAATTAAATTTCCATAAATTTTAGTGTACCAATCTGCTTTAAATTTTATTTTATAGTACTCTAACCATTTAAATTTTTCTTGATCTACTTTCCCTTGATCAGTTTTAGCATCAGTATAGCTATATACTTTTTGATATAAGCCCGAGTTGGTAGCAGTTTCGTTTATAAAATCGCCTTCTTGTACAATTTCACCATTAGAATTAGCTGTTGTTTGCAATCCCGATCCAGCACTGTATTTTAATTTATAAGCTTCTTGGTTTTTTAAATCGGCATAATCAACACCGTTAAATAAGGAATAGGGAAGTGTGAATTTTGCAGATAAACTGAATTCTGATCCACGCGTTGGGAATACAGGATTTACACCTTTATTATTTCGCGATAATCCAGTAGTAAAAGCTAAATTACGTGAAGCTCCGTTACCAAAGGTAAAAAGTCCTGAGTTATAATTGTGTAAGTCATAATATTGAAAACTTACTGAGTTAGATAGTACAAAATAATCATCGGGAACTGTAAGTCTTTTAGCAATACCTACAGATAATGATGTTATATTGAAACTTCTGCTTTTATCAACGCTACTGGAACTTCCGGTATATAAAAATTGCTTACTGTGAGATAATGATGTTGAAAAACTCACAGGTTTTTTTCCACCAAACCAAGGTTCAGAAAACGAAAGGCTATACGTTTGAAAATAAGAACTTGCTTGTGCTCGTAACGACACTTTTTGTCCATCACCCATTGGTAAAGGTTTGTAAGCTTCTTTTTTGAAGATATTTTTTATGGAAAAATTATTGAATGATAACCCTAGAGTTCCAATAAATCCACCACCACCGTAACCACCTTGAAGTTCTACCTGGCTCGAACCTTTTTCAACTAAATGATATTCAATATCTACCGTACCAGCTGTAGGATCAACATTTTTAAATTTTGGCTCTATAGCTTCGGGATCAAAAAATCCTAGTTGTCCAATTTCTCTTATGGTACGTACTAAATCTTCTTTGCTATATTTTTCTCCTGGTTTAGTGCGTAATTCTCTATAAATAACTTTATCGTTGGTTTTATCATTTCCTACAACCGAAATTTTATTGAAATAAGCAATAGGACCTTCTGTTATTCGAATTTCAAAATCAATGGAATCATTTGCAGTTCTTACTTCTACTGGATTTATGTTAGAAAATAAATACCCGTTATTTTGATATAAATTGGTAATATCTTCACCATCAGGTTTCGTTTTATCTGCAATTCGTTTTTCTAACAAAACACCATTGTAAACATCACCTTTGTTGATTCCAAGTATTTCATTCAGCATTTTATCAGAATAAACCGAATTACCTATAAATTTAATGTTTCCAAAGTAATATTTATGTCCTTCTTCTAGCTTAATGTTAATGTCTAATTTCTCACTTTTTTTGTTTAACCAAACAGAATCAGATATAACACGAGCATCACGATATCCTTTCTCTTTGTAGGCATCAACTACTTTATTTAAATCATCATTGTATTTACTTTTTACAAATTTTGATGCTTTTAGAAGTCTAATAGGATTTATTTGCTTTGTGTTTTTCATTGCCTTCCGAAGTCTAGCGTCAGAAAACTTTGTGTTTCCTTCAAAAGCAATTTTTTCTATTTTAATTTTGTCTCCTTTATCAATACCAACGAGCATGTTAACATTATTTCCAGAAGTAGTATCTGCAATAGTTCTAATGGTTACTTTTGTATTAAAATAACCATCCTTTTTGTATTTATTTTCCAGATAATTTTTGGTAGTAGTCAGTAAATTTTCGTTTACTATTTTACCTTTTGTCAAAGCATTTTCTTTAATTAGCTCTTCGACTTTTGCTTTTTTTACACCTGTAAATTTTACTTCATTAAGTTTAGGAAGTTCAACAATATTCAAATCTAATGAAATACTATCTCCTTTAATTTTATTAACGTAAAAATCGATTTCACTAAATAAGCCTAGTTTTCCTAACTTTTTTATAGCATTGCTTATTTCTTCTCCAGGTACTGTAATGGATTGTCCTTTTTCGAGTCCAGCAAACGTTACAACTGTTTGCTGATTGTAACTAATTTTGCCAAGTACATTTACATCAGATAAAATGTATTTTTTTCCTTGGTCAAATGGAAGTCTATCTTGGGCATTTATATGAAAAATATTTCCTAAAATTAATAGCAATAAGAATAGTTTGTAATACTGATGTTGCACTCTATGGTAGTTTAATTTGTTCACTTGTTTTTCCGAACCTACGTTCGCGTTTTTGATAGCTAATAATGGCTTCATATAAATGCTCTTCTGTAAAATCCGGCCATAAAACATCTGTAAAAAATAATTCTGCGTAGGCTATTTGCCATAACAAAAAATTACTAATTCTGTGTTCGCCACTGGTTCTAATTAGCAAATCCACGTCAGGCAGATTGTGCGTGTAAAGATGCTGATTTATAATTGATTCATCAATAGCGTCTATTGAAATTATATTATTTTTAACTTTATTACAGATATTTTTAACAACGCTTAAAAGTTCTTCGCGTGAGCCATAGCTAAGTGCGAGCGTTAATGTCATCCGGGAATTAGACTTGGTTTTTTCAATAACTTCGTTCAATTCTTTTTGAATACTTTTAGGTAATAATGTTGTGATTCCAATAGTATTTAATCGGATATTATTGTCCTGAAGTGTTTTTAATTCGTTTTTTAAAGAGTGAACCAGAAGCCTCATTAAGGTATCTACTTCTAGTTTTGGACGGTTCCAGTTTTCAGTAGAAAATGCGTATAAAGTTAGATTCTCAATTCCAAGTTTGGCACTACATTCTACAGTTTTCCGTACAGATTTAGTTCCGTTTTCGTGACCTAAAGCGCGCAACATACCTTGCTGTTTTGCCCATCTACCGTTACCATCCATTATGATGGCAACATGTTTAGGCAAATTTTCGATATGTATGGAATTTTTTAGTGTCATAAAATTTATTTCCCACCGCAATAGCAAGGTTTATTTCCAAAAGTGTAGGTTAATGTAAATCCAGAGAATACGTAAATATCTTTACTATTAGAACTTCCAAATTTCAAAGCTTCTAAATCCTTATTCTTGGGATTGCTACCGTCAAGATTATTTGTACCAGTATATCTAAAACCCACTTCCAGTCCAATTATAAAATTTGGTTTAAAATTAGTTTTTACTCCAACGGTCATTGGAATAGCAAATGTACCTTTATTACTTTCTATTTTAGTTTCTCCATTTAAAACGTATAATTCGTTGTAATTTGTATAACAAACTCCAGTGTATATATAAGGAGTAACGCGTTGTCCAAAATTGTGCAAATTGAATTCAAAAAAATTAAATTCCAAACCGGCTGAAAATTCTTTTATATTATTTTCAAAACTATAACCTCTTTTTTTACGGGCAATTTCAGATGAATTAGCATCAATTCCTTTTATTTTGGATTGTATGTATGAAAATCTCCAAGCATGTCGTGGACTTTTATTCCATTTATATAATATACCATAAGCCATTTCATTAGGGTCTACATAATTTGTTTTCCCCACATCTCCTATGTAATTACTTCCACCAAGAAAGACACCAACCTCGTGAATTTGAGCATTTAATTTTAGAATACTTAAAATAAAAATAAATAAAAAATATCTTTTCATTAATTGAAAAATAGCGTGCAAAGATAACAATTATACGTACCAATGAAACAGGAAAATGGTATTTTGCTAAATTATAATCACTTTTGTTAAAATACAGTAGTCTTTAAATTTTATTTAAAGTGATATGAAAACGAAAAAGTGATGGTTATAGTATAATTAAGGTGTAATTAATTTCTTTTATCTTCACCCCAAAGTAGTTTTTTTCGAAGGGTTTTCAGGAACGTTTCTTCTTCGATTTCAATCATATTAATTTTAAAAGGAGTTTTTTTTATAGTTAAAACAGCGTTATTACTAACCGATGTTATTCGAGAATCTAGCGACACTAAATAATTTTCTTCTCTACCAGAAACTCTAAGTTCAACAATTGTTGTATCAGTAATTACTAGTGGTCTGGCGTTTAAATTATGTGGAGCTATAGGCGTAATTACTAAACTTTTTACGTCTGGTGTTAAAACTGGTCCGCCACAGCTCAAAGAATATCCCGTTGAGCCAGTTGGAGTTGAAATTATTAAACCATCTGCCCAATATGAATTTAAATATTCTCCATTAAGATAGGTTTCAATTGTAATCATTGAAGTTGTATCTTTTCTGCTCACCGTGATTTCGTTCATGGCAAAATTCAAATCTTCAATTTCTAGATTTTTAGGATTTGACTTTAAACTTAAAAGCGTACGTTTGGAAATGGAATATTTTTTTTCTAAAACCAGTTGCAAAAAGGTATCAATATTTTCCTTTTGAACCTTTGCCAAAAATCCTAAACGTCCAGCATTAACTCCTATTATTGGAATTCCAGAATCTCGTACAAACGTTGCTGCTCGCAAAATGGTACCGTCGCCACCAATGCTTACTAAAACGTCAAAAGTGTGGTTTAAATCTTTGTAGCTTGAGAAGGTTTTGTATTCTTTTTTTACAATTTCCTCAGCGTATAATATTTTAAGAAATTTTTCTTCAATTACCAATTCAACATTATTGGCGTTGAAAAACACAAAAATATCACGAATTATAGGTCGTGTGTCATTTTGATAATATTGTCCAAAAATGGCGACTTTCATGGTTGAAATTTATTTAATGCTCTTTAAATATTTAAATATTTATCCAAATATTCAGATCGTTCTTTTAAAATATTCAAATAATTATCTTCGTTATGTTCTGAAAGAATTTCGTAGTCAAATCGTCGAAACGTTTGTATAATTTCATTCATACCTCCAAGGGAAATTTTTAATGTAATTTGAACCGAGTTCACATCTGAATCTGAAATAAAAAGACCAAGTAACTTCCCATTATTACTTTCCACAATTTGAGTTATCTGACTCATGGAATAATCTAAAACATTTTTTTTCACAATTATAATTCCACCTTGTTCCATTAAGAATGGTGTTTCGTGAAAAAACTTCACAATATCTTCTAATTCATAATAGCCAACATATATATTCTCTTCGTTAAGAATAGGCACTACATTAGTATGATTTTTTGCAAAAACTTCCAATACATCAAGCCAAATCATACTTTTTCTGGCAAAAAAGCCTTCGAAAGAATATTTGAAATGGTCTATATTTTTTTGATAATCAAAAGTTTCTACATCATTTGAAGCAACACACCCAATATAAATGCCATTTTCTACAACAGGAAAGTGAGAAAAAGAGGTTTCACTAAAAAAATCCTGAACGGTTGCAACAGATTCTTGGCTGTCAATGGCTTTAAAATCGTTTGTGATATAATTTGTCAATTCTGTCATAAAGTAACTCGCAATTTTGTTGCAAAATAATCAAATTTTAGGACATAAAACCTTATTTTAACTTTGTATTTTTGTAGAATATTAAAATGAAGTCGAAGATTATTAGATTGCTTCGTGCCTCGCAATGACAAAACCATGACTAAATTAAGCGTAAATATTAATAAAATTGCAACACTTCGAAATGCTCGAGGAGGAAACACACCTAACTTGGTTCAAGTTGCTAAAGATATTCAACAATTTGGCGGACAAGGAATTACAATTCATCCGCGACCAGATGAACGGCACATTCGGTACCAAGATGCACGCGATTTAAAAGCAGTAGTTTACACCGAATATAATATTGAAGGAAACCCACAACATAATTTTATAGATTTAGTTTTAGAGTGTAAACCTACTCAAGTTACTTTAGTTCCCGATGCAATTGGTGCCATTACTTCATCAGCAGGTTGGGATACAGTTGCAAATAAATCGTATTTGACCGAGGTGATAACCGAATTTAAACGAAACGGAATCAGAACTTCAATATTTGTAGATCCCATTTTAGAAATGGTTGAAGGAGCAAAAGCAACAGGAACTGACCGAATAGAATTATACACGGAAGAATTTGCACATCAATATGGTTTAGGAAATAAAAAAGGAATAGACCCATATATAAAAGTATCACAGTTGGCTAATAGTTTAAATTTAGGAATTAATGCAGGTCACGATTTGAGCCTTGATAATATTAAATTTTTTAAAGATAATATTCCAGAATTGTTAGAAGTTTCAATAGGACATGCTTTAATTTCAGAAGCACTATATTTGGGTTTAGACAATGTGGTTAATATGTATCTGCAAAAATTGAAATAATATAAGTTTTAGGTAATTAGAAATTAATTTTCAAATTAATATATGCTACACTCACGAATTGAAGGAACAGGAAAACCACTTATAATTATTCATGGGTTTTTAGGCATGTCCGATAATTGGAAAACATTAGGTTCACAATATGCTCAAGAAGGTTTTGAAGTTCACATGCTCGATTTAAGAAATCATGGCAAAAGTTTACATTCTGAGATTTTTAATTATGATGTAATGTCCATGGATGTTTATGAATATTGCGACAAAAATAATTTAAATCAAATTTCTATAATCGGTCATTCAATGGGAGGAAAGGTTGCTATGCTTTTTGCAACTCGTTTTCCAGAGAGTGTTGAAAAGTTAATAATTGCAGATATAGGTCCTAAATATTATGCTCCACATCATCAAGATATTTTAGCTGGATTAAATGCAGTAGATTTTACAAATAAACCAACCAGAGCTGAAGTTGAAAATACCTTAATTCCTTTTATACCCGATTTTGGTACGCGTCAGTTTTTACTAAAAAATTTGTATTGGGTAACACCACATCAACTTGGATTTCGGTTTAATCTTAAAGTTTTTAATGATAATATAGATGAAATAGGAACTGCGTTGCCAGATAATTCTTTTTTCGAGAAAAATACATTGTTTATTCGAGGAGGAAATTCAAATTACATTTTAAATTCAGATTTTGAATCTATAAAAAAGCAATTTCCAAAAGCAATTTTTGAGACTATACCAAATGTTGGTCATTGGCTTCATGCCGAAAATCCAAAATTATTTTTTGAGATGACTCTAAATTTTCTTAAATTTGAATGACCTTAAACTAAAAACAAATGAATTTATTACTTAGAATAATTATAACGGCAGCATTAGTAATGCTAATAACACACTTTTTCCCATCCATTGCTTACGTCGATAGTTTTAAAACTTCGGTGATTGTTGCTATTGTCCTTGGGTTGCTTAATCTTTTTGTAAAACCACTTTTAGTACTATTAACGCTACCAGTAACCATTTTAACACTCGGATTATTTTTGTTAGTTATCAATGCCGTTATCATAATTTTATGTACAAAAGTTGTACACGGTTTTAAAGTAGATGGTTTTATAGGATCACTAATTTTTAGTATCGTATTGTCATTATCACAGTCCTTATTTTTTAAGTTAATTGCCGACAGAAATTAAATTTTCATTACGATTAAAAAATTGTTTGAGTTGTAAAAATTTTGTACTTTTGCAACCCAAAATTATTATGTAAAATTATCAAAATGGATATTAAAAGAATCGCAATTGATGCAGTGAATGAGGTTATTGTACTTACAGTTCCTCACATGGATTATAAAGGTCAAGTAGCTAAAAGAATTAATGAAAAAATGCCACTTGCAACGGTAAAAGGATTCCGAAAAGGTGCGGTGCCAAAAGCACTAGTAGAAAAACAATATGGCACAGCAATAAAAATTGAAGAGGTTAATAAAGTGGTTGATTTGGCTTTGCAACGTTACATTCAAACTGAAAGATTAAACTTGCTTGGAACACCTCTTTTAAAAGAAAATACAAATTTTTCGTGGGATAATGAAGAATTAGTTTTTGAATACGAAATTGGATTAGCGCCACAATTTGATATCAATTTAGATACAAAAAATGAAATCGTAAAATATAAAATTATTGCTGACGAAACCATGCTAAACGGCCAAGTAGCTCGAATTCAAAAACAGTATGGTAGTGTAATTTCACAAGATGTAGTGGCGTTAGGAAATGATGTTTCTGGAACATTTTTAAATGAAAGTGCGGGAATTAATAACAGAACTACGTTGGATTTAGAAGAGCTAGCCGATGCAAATGTAGCCTCTTTATTTATTGGTAAAAAAGTTGGTGATGTAATTGTTTTAAACACAAAAGGATTGTTTCAAGACCCTCATAAATTAATGGATTATCTCGCTGTTTCTCACGATGAAGTTCATGATTTAGATGTTGAGGTTGCCTTCACAATTGATGAAGTTGTAGCTCATGAACCTGCAACATTAAATCAAGAATTATTTGATAAACTTTTTGGAGCAGGAAATGTAAGTTCACTTGAAGAGTTAAAAGTTAAGATAAAACAAGATGCCGAAAAGCAATTTGAGCAACAAGCAGAGCAAAAGTTAATGGCAGATGTTCAAAGTTTTCTGATAGAAAGTCATGATTTTCAATTGCCTGATGTATTCCTGAAAAAATGGTTACAAACAGTTGGCGACAAAAAACTTTCACCAGCAGAAGCAGAAATTGAATACAATCGGTCAGAAAAAGGCTTGCGTTTTCAACTTATCGAGGGGAAAGCACTTGCAGAAAGTGATATCAAAGTAAATTTTCAAGATTTAAAAGAATTTACATCAAATTCAATTCGGCAACAGATGGCACAGTTTGGAAATATGAATCCAACAGATGAGGAAGTGGAAGGAATTGTTGCCAGAGTATTATCAAATCAAGAAGAAGTTAAACGAATGTCAGATCAAGTTGTCGCTTATAAAATGTTGAAATTATTTGTTGAAAAAGCAAACCCTACAACAAAAGAAGTTACTTACGAAGAGTTTGTTAAAGCAATGTACAACGAATAAATAATAAAATAAACAGTATATTTGAGCGTCATTAATTTCATTTTTTGACGCTCATTTATTTAAAAAGTAGTGTTGTTAGACAAATTGTCATTCATCAAAAAATGGAATAAATATTGTTTCGATTCCATATCAAAATTAAAATTTAAAAAAACAAAAAAATGAACTACGGAAAAGAGTTTAAAAAATTTGCCACAAAACACCAAGGTGTAAATGCAATGTATTACGACAAATTAGTTGGCGCAATGACTCCAACAAACATGACACCTTACATTATAGAGGAACGTCAATTAAATGTTTCTCAACTTGATGTTTTTTCAAGATTGATGATGGACAGAATTATTTTTCTGGGTACAGGTATCGACGATCAAATTGCTAATATTGTACAAGCACAGTTGCTATTTCTGGAAAGTGCAGACGCTTCAAAAGACATTCAAATTTACTTAAATTCACCAGGAGGAAGTGTTTATGCAGGTCTAGGAATTTATGACACAATGCAATATATCAAACCTGATGTGGCAACAATTTGTACCGGAATGGCAGCTTCTATGGGAGCAGTCTTACTTTGTGCTGGTGCATCAGGAAAGCGTTCGGCATTACCACATTCAAGAGTAATGATTCATCAACCATCTGGCGGAGCACAAGGAGTTGCAACCGATATGGAAATCAATCTTCGAGAAATGTTAAAATTGAAAGATGAATTGTATAAAATTATTTCATCACATACAGGTCAAACTTTTGATAAAGTACATAAAGATTCCGAAAGAGATTACTGGATGATTGCTGACGAAGCAAAAGAATATGGTATGATTGATGAAGTTTTAAGAAGATAATTTAGTCGAAAGTTAAAAGTCGAAAGTCAGAAGCAGTTTTGCTAACACTTTACGACTTTTGACTTTACGACTTTTGACTAAAAAAAATGGCAAAAGAAACACTAGAATGTTCTTTCTGTGGAAGGAAAAAACCTGAAACCAATTTATTAATTGCTGGAATAAACGCACATATTTGTGATCGTTGTATTGAACAAGCACACGGTATAGTTTTAGAAGAATTTAAAACCAATGGAAATACTAAAAAAGTAGTTGCCGATTTAATTCTGCGAAAGCCAAAAGAAATTAGAGCTTTTCTTGATGAATATGTTATAGGTCAAGATCAAACTAAAAAAGTAATGTCTGTTGCGGTTTACAATCACTATAAACGGTTGATGCAACACAGTTCAAACGATGATGTTGAGATTGAAAAATCAAATATTATTATGGTTGGACAAACTGGAACTGGAAAAACATTAGTTGCAAAAACAATAGCTAAAATGCTCGATGTTCCTTTAGCAATAGTTGACGCAACCGTTTTAACCGAAGCGGGTTACGTTGGTGAAGATGTCGAAAGTATTTTAACACGTTTACTACAGGCTGCAGATTATGATGTGGCTAAGGCTGAAAGAGGAATCGTTTTTATTGATGAAATTGATAAAATTGCACGTAAAAGTGACAATCCATCTATTACCAGAGATGTATCTGGCGAAGGAGTGCAACAAGCATTGCTAAAACTTTTAGAAGGTACAGTTGTTAATGTCCCACCAAAAGGTGGACGAAAACATCCAGATCAAAAATTTGTAGAGGTAAATACCCAAAATATTTTGTTTATTGCCGGTGGCGCTTTTGATGGTATTGAGCGAATTATTTCTAAAAGATTGAATCGTCAGGCTATAGGTTACAGTACATCACAAAATGCGGATAATATAGATAAAGAAAATTTACTCCAATATGTTATTCCTAAGGACATAAAGGATTTCGGTTTGATTCCAGAAATAATTGGTCGACTACCGGTTTTAACTTACATGGATCCATTAGATAGAGATACATTGCGTGCCATTTTAACCAAACCAAAAAATGCTTTAATAAAACAATATGAAAAGTTGTTTTTAATGGATGAAGTAGTATTTACTATTTCAGACGAAGCGCTCGATTATATTGTTTCAAAAGCATTAGAATATAAACTTGGGGCTCGAGGTTTACGTTCATTATGTGAAGCTATTTTGACCGATGCCATGTATGATTTGCCTAGTTCAAATGAAAAAGTATTACATATTGATAAATTGTACACAGAAGATGCTTTAAATAAAAATTTATTGAAACGACTCGAAATAGCTTCTTAAAAGTATTTTTTGAAACTAGAATGCCCCAAAAGTATTAATTCTCTTGGGGCATTTTTTATTCAATCAATAAAATTAGGTTACAAACTGGGTTTAATAAGAATAGAATTCGGATACTTTTTCCGTAATAGTAGAACATTTTTTTCTGCCTCGATTCTAGTTTTGTAATTTCCAACCCACACTTTATAATAAGGAGTGCTAAAAACTATTGTTGCATCTTGGTTTTTATTTTCTTTTTTAAACTCGACTAACGCTTTTTTCGATTCATCACTAGTACCGTTAAAAATTTGGATTTTATAACAGCCAGATACATAAATGGATGAATTTACTTTTCGTTTTTCATTCAAAAGTTGTTCAAACTTTGGATCCTGATTAACGAACACGCCTTGTCCGAAAGAGCACGCTGTTATTGTAAAAAAGATTAAAAAAAAAGTTAATTTGAGTATTGGCTTCATTGATAGAAACTTTATAATGATTTGATTTATATGTAAATGTAATACTTCTTTTATTCAACAAAGCTCTTGTTGTTATTTAGAATAATTATAAATTAATAATTAAGGTATATATAAGGTTTTGTGAATAGTATAGATGTCGTATTTTTGTGCAAGTTTTATAAATCGCTTTGATTTGTTCTGTGAATTGGAAAAATCATGCCAAAACAGCCGAAAATTATTTACGATATGAAAAAAATGGGTAACCATAATTCGATCTCAAGAATTTACTTATTTAGTATAGCTTTATTGCTAACGTTTTCTTTACCATCATTTGCTCAAGAAAAAGTTTCTACTCCCAAGACTACTGCACCGCCAGTGGCTAATTCAGCTGTTGCTCCAGCTCCAGCAGTAGTGGCTTCAACTGCAGACCCAGTTAAAGGAAAAGAATTATTTAATGGAAATTGTGCATCTTGTCATAAAATGGATGCTAAAATGACTGGACCAGCTTTAAGAAATGTTGCGCAACGGCATAAAAAAGATTGGTTTTATGGTTGGATTCACAACAGCACAGCATTAATTAAATCCGGAGATCCAGATGCGGTAAAATTGTGGGAAGAAAATAAACCTTCCGTTATGACTGCATTTCCTAATCTTACAAATGTAGATATAGATAATATTATTGCTTACACATCGGAACCAATACCTGAGCCAGCAAAGGCTGTTGCAGGTACAGCTCCTCTTCCGGGAAGTGGTGGAAGCGCAAATTCTGGAGTTTCAAACAGCTTAGTTCTGGGAGTTTTGGGTTTTGTTTTAGCATTATTAGTTGTATTGCTTTTTATGGTAAACAACATTTTAACCAAGGTAGCCAAAGCGAATGGCATTGAAGTATCAACTAAAAAGATTGATTTTTTAAATATTCCACGTGCATTCGCCAAAAACCAATTTTTAATATTTGTATCGGTTGTATTTCTAATGTTAATGAGTGCTTATTTTGTATATGGTTTTTTAATGCAAATAGGAGTAAATCAGGATTATCAACCAATTCAGCCCATACATTATTCTCACAGAATTCATGCCGGAAGTAATGGTATAAATTGCAAATATTGTCATTCTGCAGCACGTGTCAGTAAAAATGCTGGTATTCCATCATTAAATATTTGTATGAACTGCCACAAAAATATTGCTGAGGTATCAGATACAACTGCAACGCCAGATCATACTAAAGCATTTTATGATGGTGAAATTAAAAAATTATACACAGCTGTTGGTTGGGATGTTACTACTCAAAAGTACACAGGCGTAACGCAACCAGTAAAGTGGGTTCGGATTCACAATTTACCAGACTTCGCATATTTTAATCACTCACAGCACGTAACTGTTGCAGGTATTGAATGTCAAAAATGTCATGGCCCAGTTCAAACTTACGAAATTCAAAAGCAATTTGCTCCACTAACTATGGGATGGTGTATTAATTGTCATAGAGAGACCGAGGTAAAAATGGAAGGTAACGCATATTACACTAAAATCCACGATGAACTTTCAAAAAAATATGGCGTTGATAAATTAACTGCCGCTCAAATGGGAGGACTAGAATGTGGCAAATGCCATTACTAAAAACTTTATGTCTTTAAAATAGTTCTTGCATACAATTTAAATTAATAATTAAGAAGCTAATATCTATATACAATGTCATCTAACAAAAAATACTGGAAAAGTGTTGAAGAACTAAACGGAAATAGTTCTATTGTTGAGGCGCTTAGAAATAACGAATTTGTAGAAGAAATTCCAACAGAAGAATTTTTATCTAGTGAGTCGTTGTCATCTTCATCAACTACTCGTCGAGATTTCTTAAAGTATGTTGGTTTCACTACTGCAGCAGCATCACTAGCAGCATGTGAAGGACCAGTTCACAAAGCTATTCCTTATGTTGTGCAGCCAGAATCGATTATACCTGGAGTTGCAGACTATTATGCAACAACCATGTTTGATGGGTTTGATTTTGCAAATCTTTTAGTTAAAACTCGAGAAGGTCGCCCTATTAAAATAGAAAATAATACAATTGAAGGGGCAAAGTTTGCTGCTAACGCTAGAGTACACGCATCGGTTTTATCGTTGTATGATAGTATGAGACTAAAATCTCCAAAAATTAGTGCTAAAAGTACATCATGGAGTGAAGTTGATGCGAAAATTAAAACAAATTTAGACGAAGCAAAGACATCTGGTAAACAGGTTGTTTTGTTAACAAATACGCTTGCAAGTCCTTCCACTGAAAAATTAATTACTGAATTTATATCAAAAAATCCTACTGCTAAACATGTTGTTTATGATGCGGTTTCAGAATCAAGTGCATTAGATGCATACGAAACAGTTTATGGTGAGCGAGGTTTAGTAGATTACGATTTTTCGAAAGCAACAGGAGTAATTGTATCGTTAAATGCAGATTTTCTTGGAGATTGGCAAGGTGGTGGTTTTGATGCAGGTTTCGCTCAAGTAAGAGTTCCTAAATCAGGTAAAATGACTAAACATTTTCAGTTTGAGTCGAATATGACATTATCTGGCGCAGCTTCTGATAAAAGAATTCCAATGACTGTTGCAAATCAAAAACAGGCATTAGTAAAAATTTATAATATTGTTACAAACTCAAATATTCCTACGGGTAAAATAGAAAATGAACCAGAAGTGGTAAAAGCTACTCAACAGTTAAAAACTGCTGGTAGTAAGGGTTTATTGATTTCAGGTATTCAAGATAAAAATGCGCAACTATTAGTATTGGCTATTAATCAAGTTCTTGCAAGCGAAGCTTTTGTGGGAGTTGGTGTTCGATATATTAGAAAAGGTTCCAACGAAAAAGTATCTCAATTAATTTCAGATATGAATGCTGGGTCTGTCCATACATTGATTATGAGTGGCGTTAACCCTGTGTACACTTTAGCAAATAGTAAATCATTTATAGATGGTCTGAAAAAAGTTAAATTATCAGTAGCTTTTTCACTAAAGGAAGATGAAACTGCTGAAAAAACGACTATTGCAGCTGCAACTCCGCATTATTTGGAATCGTGGAACGATAATGTTTTGACTAAAGGCACTTATTCTTTAACACAACCTACTATTCGTCCATTATTTAATACCAAACAATTCCAGGAAGCTTTAATGTCTTGGAATGGCATCACTGGTACCTATTACGATTATATAAAAATAAATTCTGCAACAGCTATTGCTGGAAGTTCTTGGAATAAAGTACTTCATGATGGTTTAATTTCTAGCGGTACTTCAAGTGTATCAGGTGGTACTGCAGATTATAGTTCTGCTGCAAATGAGTTAGCGAAAACTAAATCAGCAGGAGAATATGAATTAGTTTTATACACTAAAACAGGTTTAGGAGATGGTCAGCAGGCAAACAATCCATGGTTGCAGGAATTTCCTGATCCAATAACACGAGTTTCATGGGATAACTATGTAACTGTTTCCATTTCAGATTCTAAAAAGTTAGGTTTTGAAAATAGAATAGTGGCTAACGGAGGTTTAAACGGAAGTTATGCCGATTTAGAAGTAAACGGAGTAAAATTGCAAAATGTACCCGTTATTGTTCAACCAGGACAAGCAATAGGTACAGTGGGATTAGCACTAGGATACGGAAAAAAAGCTGCTCTCAAAGAAGAAATGCAGGTTGGATTAAATGCATATGCGTTATATAGTGGTTTTAACAATGTACAATCTGTTAAGATTTCCAAAGCGTCTGGTGAACATGAATTTGCTTCGGTTCAATCTCAAAAAACCCTTATGGGGCGTGGCGATATAGTTAGAGAGACTTCATTAGAAATTTTTAATACTAAAAATGCTAAGATTTGGAATCCAGTTCCAATGGTATCTCTAGATCATAAAGAAGTTGAAGCAACTAAAGTAGATTTGTGGGAATCGTTTGATCGTTCAGTTGGACATCATTTTAATTTATCTATCGATTTAAATGCATGTACAGGCTGTGGAGCATGTGTAATAGCATGTCACGCTGAAAATAATGTTCCAGTTGTTGGTAAATCAGAAGTCAGAAGAAGTCGTGATATGCATTGGTTGCGAATTGATAGATATTACTCATCTGAAGATACTTTTGAAGGAGACAACGAAAAGAAAGAGAATTTTGAAGGCCTTTTTGGAGATAAAGGTTCGCTTGGAGGCTTTGGTGAGATGGAAAGTCCTGCTGCCAATCCGCAGGTAGCTTTTCAGCCAGTAATGTGTCAACACTGTAATCACGCTCCGTGTGAAACAGTTTGTCCCGTTGCAGCAACATCTCATAGTCGTCAAGGTCAAAACCATATGGCTTATAACAGATGCGTAGGAACTCGTTATTGTGCAAACAACTGTCCTTATAAAGTTAGAAGATTTAACTGGTTTTTATACAATAAAAATAGTGAATTCGATTATTTTATGAATGACGATTTAGGTCGTATGGTTATCAATCCAGATGTAAATGTTCGTTCTCGTGGTGTAATGGAAAAATGTTCTTTGTGTATTCAAAAAACTCAAAAAACAATACTTGACGCCAAACGTGATGGACGAGTAATTAAAGATGGTGAATTTCAAACTGCTTGTTCTAGTGCATGTTCTACTGGAGCCATGGTTTTTGGAGATATTAATGATAAAGATTCCAAGGTTGCTACTCTAATTCAAGATAAAAGAATGTATCATTTGTTAGAGCATGTAGGTACAAAACCAAATGTAGTATATCATGTTAAAGTAAGAAATGTTTAAAACAGATTTTACTGATTGTAAAAAGAATAAAATAATATAAATTAAAAGTTTTAGCTAAATATAGATTAATTGTTCTGATACCCTTAATCAAATTTATAAAAACCGAAATCTAAATTCAAATTATGTCGTCTCATTACGAAGCACCCATTAGGAAACCTTTAGTTATAGGTGATAAAAGTTATCATGATGTAACAGTTGATGTTGCTGCTCCTGTCGAAGGTAAAGCTAATAAACAATGGTGGACCGTATTTTCTATCGCCTTAATTGCCTTTTTGTGGGGATTAGGTTGTATTATTTACACTATATCAACTGGTATTGGTGTTTGGGGATTAAATAAAACTGTTGGTTGGGCTTGGGATATTACTAACTTCGTTTGGTGGGTAGGTATCGGTCACGCAGGAACCCTAATTTCTGCTGTGCTTTTACTTTTTCGTCAACGCTGGAGAATGGCGATTAACAGATCGGCAGAAGCAATGACTATTTTCTCTGTAATACAAGCGGGTTTATTTCCAATAATCCACATGGGAAGACCTTGGTTAGCTTATTGGGTTGTTCCTATTCCCAATCAGTTTGGATCATTATGGGTAAATTTTAATTCACCTCTTCTTTGGGATGTATTTGCAATATCAACTTATTTATCGGTTTCATTAGTGTTTTGGTGGACAGGATTATTACCCGATTTTGCGATGTTACGTGACAGAGCTGTTACACCTTTTACAAAGAAAATATATACAATATTGAGTTTTGGATGGAGTGGAAGAGCTAAAGATTGGCAACGTTTTGAGGAAGTTTCTCTCGTACTTGCAGGGTTAGCTACACCGTTAGTGCTTTCTGTTCACACAATTGTATCTTTTGACTTTGCTACCTCTGTAGTTCCAGGTTGGCATACCACAATTTTTCCACCATATTTTGTTGCAGGTGCGGTTTTCTCAGGTTTTGCAATGGTAAATACGTTACTGATCATTATGAGAAAGGTATCTAACCTTGAAGCTTATATTACAGTACAACACATAGAGTTGATGAATATCGTAATCATGATTACAGGTTCTATCGTTGGTGTTGCATACATTACGGAACTTTTCGTAGCTTGGTATTCTGGTGTTGAATATGAACAATATGCATTTTTAAACAGAGCTACTGGCCCATATTGGTGGGCATATTGGTCAATGATGACATGTAATGTTTTTTCACCACAATTTATGTGGTCAAAAAAGTTGAGAACAAGCATAATGTTTTCTTTTATAATTTCGATAGTTGTAAATATAGGGATGTGGTTTGAGCGTTTCGTAATTATCGTAACATCACTTCATAGAGATTATTTACCATCTTCATGGACAATGTTTTCCCCAACTTTTGTCGATATAGGAATATTTATAGGAACAATTGGTTTTTTCTTTGTTTTATTTCTTTTATATGCCAGAACATTCCCTGTGATTGCACAAGCTGAAGTAAAAACAATTTTAAAATCATCTGGCGAAAATTTTAAAAGAGCAAGAGAAGCAAATAAAGATTCACACCATGAGTAATAGAGTAGTTTATGCCATATATAATGATGATGATGTTTTAATGGAAGCTGTGAAGCAAACTAGAGCTGCAAATCATCATATTGAAGAAGTTTTTACGCCTTTTCCAGTTCACGGACTTGACAAAGCGATGGGATTGGCACCGACGCGTTTAGCCATATGTTCTTTTATTTATGGATGTATAGGTTTAGGAGTTGCAACCCTAATGATGGATTATATAATGATTCAAGATTGGCCTCAGGATATTGGTGGAAAACCAAGCATGAGTTACATTCAAAATATGCCAGCTTTTGTACCGGTTATGTTTGAATTAACAGTGTTCTTTGCTGCGCACTTAATGGTAATTACATTCTATATGAGAAGTAAATTGTGGCCATTTAAAGTTGCTGAAAATCCTGATGTGCGAACAACTGATGATCATTTTTTAATGGAGATAGCTGTTAATAATAATGAGGAAGAGTTAACATCTTTTCTAGCAACAACTGGTGCAGTAGAAGTTAAAGTAATTGATAAAATATAATTATGAAAAGTATATTTAAAATCTCATTTATTTTAGGAATTTTATTATGTTTTGCATCTTGTAAAAGAAGTAATAAACCTAATTACCAATACATGCCAAATATGTATGAATCTGTAGCTTACGAGACCTACTCTGAATCAAATGCTTTTAATTCACCTTATGGTTTAAAGGGAAAAGAAGGTCAGTTGCCTCCATCTCATACTATTAAAAGAGGTTTTGTTCCTTATGAGTATGCAAATACTACAGAAGGTTATAACCTAGCAAAATTAAATTCCAAGTCACCACTTGATTCCACGTCGGTAGATATGGTTAAGGGTCAGGAATTATTTGAGATTTATTGTGCAATTTGTCATGGAAATGCTGGTAATGGTAAAGGAAAACTAGTTACACAAGGTAAGTACCTTGGAGTACCAAGTTATGCAGACAGAGAAATTACTACGGGTAGTGTTAACCATGTTATTACTTTTGGGTTAAATTCAATGGGTCCTTATTCTAATCAGCTAAATCAAACTGAACGTTGGAATGTTGCTGCTTATGTAATGAAATTAAAAAGTGAATTATAAAATATAGAACAAACAGTTATTGTTATAGATATGTATACATTTTCAAATAAATTAAAAAATATTTCTTTTATCTTAATGCTACTTGGTTTATTAGGTATTGGATATGGTTTTTACACTGCACCTAAGGATTTGAAGCAAGTAGAAACTTTGCTAGCATCAGAAAGCCATCATGAAGGACATAGTGAGACTGTTAGTTCAAAAGAAAAGCATAAATCCTCAGCAGAATTAAAAGTCGAGCATGAAGAGCATGTTGAACTTATGTACCATCAATTACAAAACAAGCCTTGGTCAGCTCTTTATGTTGCATGTATATTTTTTATGTTAGTAACACTTGGTTCACTTGCATTTTATGCTATACAGCAAGTTGCACAAGCTGGTTGGTCGCCAGTTTTATTCAGAGTAATGCAAGGAATAACAGCTTATTTACCCGTAGGTTCTATCATTTTTTTCGTACTTCTATTACTTTCAGGTTTTCACGTAAATCACATCTTCACATGGCTTGATGAGGGAATCACAACTAAAGGTAGTGCAAATTATGACGAAATGATTGCAGGTAAATCTGGATATTTAAATTTTGCATTTTGGATTTCAAGAGCTGCAATTTTTTTACTGGGTTGGAATCTGTACCGTTACTTTTCACGAAAAAATTGTCTAGCTCAAGATGAAGCAACAGATAATACTTTTTATAAGAAGAATTTTAAAATGTCCGCTGCATTTTTAGTATTTTTTATTGTTTCAGAGTCTATTATGTCTTGGGATTGGTTAATGTCGTTTGATCCACATTGGTTTAGTACACTTTTTGGGTGGTATGTGTTTGCTAGTTTTTTTGTAAGTGGTATTACTACTATTTCAATGGTTACCTTGTATCTTAAATCGAAAGGATATTTAGAGCATGTAAATTCAAGCCATATTCATGATCTATCTAAATTTATGTTTGGAATTAGTGTTTTTTGGACTTATTTATGGTTTTCCCAATTCATGCTTATTTGGTATGCAAATATTCCAGAGGAAGTTACTTATTTTAAAACAAGAATAGAACTGTATAATTTGCCATTTTTTGGAGCCGTAGTGATGAATTTTGTTTTCCCAATATTAGTTCTGATAAATACAGATTTCAAAAGAATTGCTCCAATTATTGTTGGAGCAGGAGTAGTTATCTTGTGTGGTCACTATGTTGACTTTTTCAACATGGTAATGCCAGCAACAGTTGGTGGGCAATGGTTCATTGGGGTTTCGGAAATAGCATCAATATTTTTCTTTTTAGGTTTATTTATTTTTGTTGTATTCACGGCTTTAACAAAAGTACCATTATTACCAAAACGCAATCCGTTTATTGAAGAGAGTAAACATTTTCATTATTAATATTTAAAAGCAAAAAACAAATGACAAGTCTATTAGTACTTATTGTTTTAGTTTTACTATCAGTTGCCATATGGCAATTAACTAAAATTTTCGATTTAACTCAGGTGGGAAAAACCACTAATAGTTCTCAAATTGCAGACGATAAAGACAATAAAATAAATGGTTACCTAATGTTTGGTTTCCTCGTTTTTATTTATGCCATTACAATATATTGCATTCTTAATTATGGAAAATTTCCATTAATTGGTGGTTCAGCATCAGTGCACGGTAAAGATATCGATCAGTTGATGTGGATTTCCATGATGATGATTTTCTTTGTACAAACCGTGACACAAGCTTTACTATATTATTTTTCATATAAATACAGAGGGAAAACTGGAAATAAGGCAACCTATTTTGCAGATAACAATAAGTTAGAATTTATTTGGTCTTCAATCCCAGCAGTTGTACTTGCAGTTTTGATTTTTTACGGATTATACGCTTGGACAGACATAATGTTCGTTAACGAAAAAGAAGACAAACCTTTAGTAATTGAACTGTATGCACAGCAGTTTAAATGGACAGCTCGATACGCAGGTAATGACAGAGTTTTGGGAAAAGCTAACGTTCGTTATATAGAAGGTGTTAATTCATTGGGAGTTGATGTTGCAGATCCAAATGCACAAGATGATTTTATTGCTGATGAAATTCACATTCCAAAAGGAAAGAAGATTTTATTTAAAATGCGTTCTCAAGATGTTTTACATTCAGCATATATGCCTCATTTCAGAGCTCAAATGAATTGTGTTCCTGGTATGGTAACCCAATTTGCTTTTACTCCAGATATAACAACTGCTGAAATGAGAGATACTGAAGACATGATCGAAAAAGTTGCTAATATTAATGATATTCGTTCCAAAAAAAGTGTTGAACTTATAGCCGATGGAAAAGCAGGTTTAGATCCTTACACATTTGACTTTTTGTTGTTGTGTAACAAAATTTGTGGTGCTTCCCATTACAATATGCAAATGAAGATTGTAGTAGATACGCCAGAAGATTACAAAAAATGGTTGCGTGATAAAAAAACTATTGTTTCATCTGTAAAAGCTGAAACCCTTGAGGCAGAAGAAACCAAAAATGGAGCAATTAAAAAAGATTCAACATCAGTTAAAAAAGCAACTATTGTTGCACAAACCGTTGTAATGAAATAATTTTGTAAAATATATATTATACTTTTTGTTATGAGACAAGATCAATATACTGCAGCAATTAATATTAACGATCATTCGTTGTCTGGTATGCATGACAGCCATTCCAACGATAGTCATGATAATGATCATCACGAACATCACCACAAAGATACTTTTATAACTAAATATATTTTTAGTATAGATCATAAAATGATTGCTAAACAATACCTTATTTCTGGTATTATTATGGGTGTTATTGGTGTTGGAATGTCAATGCTTTTTAGAATGCAATTAGCATGGCCAGAACAATCATTTAAAGTTTTTAGTTTCTTTCTTGGAGAAAAACATGCTCCAGGAGGAGTCATGACAAACGAAACTTATCTTTCGTTAATCACAATTCATGGTACAATAATGGTATTTTTTGTACTGACTGCTGCTTTGAGTGGAACCTTCAGTAATTTACTTATACCGCTTCAATTAGGAGCCCGTGATATGGCTTCTGGATTTTTAAATATGGTTTCTTATTGGTTATTTTTCACTTCAAGTGTAGTAATGGTAAGTTCACTCTTTATTGAATCTGGACCAGCATCAGCAGGTTGGACAATTTATCCACCATTAAGTGCATTACCTCAGGCAATTTCAGGTTCAGGTTTGGGAATGACTTTGTGGTTGACTTCTATGGCAATTTTTATTGCATCTTCTTTAATGGGATCTTTAAATTACATTGTAACTGTTATCAATTTACGTACTAAAGGAATGTCGATGACAAGAATGCCATTAACAATCTGGGCATTTTTTGTAACTGCAATTATTGGGGTTGTTTCTTTTCCAGTATTGTTATCGGCTGCTCTTATGTTGATAATGGATAGAAGTTTTGGCACTTCATTTTTCTTATCTGATATTTATATTGCTGGAGAAGTATTAAATTATCAAGGAGGTTCTCCTGTTTTATTTGAACATTTATTCTGGTTTTTAGGACATCCAGAGGTTTATATAGTTCTTTTGCCAGCACTTGGTATTACATCTGAGGTAATAGCTACTAACTCTCGTAAGCCTATCTTTGGATATAGAGCGATGATCATGTCGATATTGGCCATTGCATTTTTATCTACTATAGTTTGGGGACACCATATGTTTATTTCTGGAATGAATCCGTTTTTGGGGTCGGTATTTACTTTTACTACCTTGTTAATTGCTATTCCATCTGCAGTGAAAGCTTTTAATTATATAACTACTTTATGGAAAGGTAACTTACAATTAAATCCTGCAATGTTATTCTCAATTGGTTTAGTTTCAACGTTTATTACTGGTGGTTTAACAGGAATAATTTTAGGTGATAGTACTTTAGATATAAACGTACACGATACTTATTTTGTTGTAGCACATTTCCACTTAGTTATGGGTATTTCTGCTCTTTACGGAATGTTTGCTGGAATATATCACTGGTATCCAAAAATGTTTGGAAGAATGTTAAATAAAAATTTAGGCTATATTCACTTTTGGGTAACTGCAATTTGTGCGTATGGTGTCTTTTTCCCAATGCATTTTATTGGTATGGCAGGTTTACCAAGACGTTATTATACAAATACAAATTTCCCATTATTTGACGACCTTGCTGATGTAAATGTTATTATTACTGTTTTTGCATTAGTAGGTGGTGCTTTTCAATTGGTTTTCTTATGGAATTTCTTTTACAGCATATTTTATGGTGAAAAAACTGTACAAAATCCTTGGAAATCAAATACTTTAGAGTGGACTGCTCCAATTGAACATATACACGGAAACTGGCCTGGAGAGATTCCTGAGGTACACAGGTGGCCTTATGATTACAGTAAACCAGGTCACGAAGAGGATTTTGTGCCACAAAACGTTCCTTTGATGGAAGGTGAAGAAGTACTACATCATTAATATAAATATTATTTTGTTTAAATGCCTTTTGTTTCAAAAGGCATTTTTATTTTATAACCAACTTTGCTTTATATTTGTAAAATGAATGAAAATTTAGACCCAACAAATATCAATTTCAATACTGACGATTTAGATGTTGAGAAAAAATTGCGACCGCTTTCTTTTGATGATTTCACTGGACAAGAACAAATTTTAGATAATTTGAAAGTCTTTGTCGAAGCAGCAAATCAACGAAATGAAGCGCTTGATCACACCTTGTTTCATGGTCCTCCAGGTTTAGGTAAAACTACTTTAGCTAATATTCTAGCTAGTGAGCTTGGCGTTGGCATTAAAATTACGTCAGGTCCTGTTTTAGATAAACCTGGAGATCTCGCTGGTTTACTTACAAATCTTGAGGAACGAGATGTTCTTTTTATTGATGAAATTCATCGTTTAAGTCCCATTGTAGAAGAGTATTTATATTCTGCTATGGAAGATTATAAAATAGATATTATGATTGAATCTGGACCAAATGCCAGAACAGTTCAAATAAATCTAAATCCTTTTACATTAGTTGGTGCAACAACTCGTTCGGGTTTATTAACTGCTCCAATGAGAGCGCGTTTCGGAATTCAAAGTAGACTGCAATATTATAATACCGAACTTTTAACAACAATTGTACAGCGAAGTGCAACAATCTTAAAAATGCCAATTACAATGGAAGCTGCAATTGAAATTGCCGGCAGAAGTAGAGGAACACCCAGAATTGCAAATGCATTATTAAGACGTGTTCGTGATTTTGCTCAAATAAAAGGGAATGGAAAAATTGATATCGAAATTGCTCGTTTTTCATTAAAGGCATTAAATGTTGATGCACATGGTTTAGATGAAATGGACAATAAAATCTTGCATACAATTATTGATAAATTCAAAGGTGGACCAGTTGGTTTATCAACACTTGCAACAGCAGTATCAGAAAGTGCTGAAACTATTGAAGAAGTGTATGAACCTTTTTTAATTCAAGAAGGTTTTATTATGAGAACTCCAAGAGGTAGAGAAGTAACAGAAAAAGCATACACACATCTTGGTAAAATTAAATTAAATATACAAGGTGGTTTATTTTAACATGTAATTTGATAAACAGTAAATCTAAATATAGCACGTTTATTAAATCTGAGGCAAAAAGGCTTGGTTTTATTTCGTGTGGGATTTCTAAGGCAGGTTTTCTGGAAGATGAGGCACCAAGAATTGAAAATTGGTTGTCCAAAAATCAACACGGAACCATGCATTATATGGAAAATAATTTTGACAAAAGATTAAATCCAAAGCTCTTAGTGGACGATGCGAAAAGCGTTATTTCATTATTGTTTAATTATTATCCATCAGAATTTCAACCATTAGGCTCTTTCAAAATTTCTAAGTATGCTTATGGGAATGATTATCATTTGGTAATAAAAGATAAATTAAAAGAACTACTCAGCTCTCTTCAAAATGATATTGGTGATGTTAATGGAAGAGTTTTTGTCGATTCGGCACCTGTGTTAGAAAAAGCTTGGGCCGCAAAAAGTGGTCTTGGCTGGATTGGAAAAAATAGTAATTTGATTACTCAAAAAGTAGGTTCCTTTTACTTTATTGCGGAGCTTATAATCGATTTAGATTTGGATTATGACAGTCCCACAAGTGATCATTGTGGTTCATGCACCGCTTGTATCGATTCTTGCCCTACAGAAGCAATTATTGCACCGTATCAAGTTGATGGGAGTAAATGTATTTCCTATTTTACAATAGAACTTAAAGAAAATATTCCTATTGAGATGAAAGGAAAATTTGATGATTGGGCTTTTGGTTGCGATGTTTGCCAAGATGTTTGCCCTTGGAATAAGTTTTCAAAACCGCACAACGAACCTTTATTTAATACTAAACCAGAAATTTTATCTTTTTCAAAAAAAGATTGGATTGAAATTACCGAAGACGTATTTAAAAATTCATTTAAAGATTCAGCAATAAAAAGAACTAAAATAGAGGGGTTAAAAAGAAATTTTGAATTTTTGAAATAGAAAATATAGCTATGATACATTAGGTTTTTTACGAAACATTCTATAAATTAAAAATCCTACAACTCCCACCAATACATAAGGAATTACCATTAAATATACAATTCCGTCATTTACTGCTTCTGCTTTTGTAACATTTCCTTCACTCTCTAATGAAGCTCTGCACATAGAACACTGCGAACTCGAAGAAATTGATACTAAAAAAAATAATAGTACAAAATAGACAGAATGTCTAATCTTATCAATTGAAAGTTTTTCTTTATTTGAAACAAATATATTTTTAATTTGCATAATAAGGTGAAATCATTAAGTACACAATTACACCAGTGACAGCAACGTATAACCACATTGGAAATGTAATTCGAGCTAATTTTTTATGACGAATAAAATCCTCTGATAAAGCTCTAGAATAGGTAAATAATACAAAAGGAATTATAATTATTGATAACGAAATATGAGATATTAAAAGTAGTAGATAAATGATACGCAACGATGAAACTGAGTTCTTTTCAGCTATTTCTAAGACTCCATTATGATTAATATCACCAAAGATTGTTGCTTCTGCTGACATATGATAGGCAACATACATCACTAAAAATACTACCGAACACGCAATGGCACTAGTCATTAATTTTTGGTGAAGTGCTTTATTTTTATTTTTGATAGACAATACTCCAGCAATAAGCAATAAGGCAGTTAAAGCATTAATGGACGCATAAATTGGGGGTAAAAATGATAATGGTTCTATGATAATACCAAAATCTTTAAGTCTAATACTAAAAAGCAAAGCAACCGCTACTGGAATTAGTATTGAAACAAAAATTATTGGAGTTTTAAGTTTAGTCTCTATTGTGGTATTTTCCATTTTTATTCGTCTAATAAAATTTTTATATCTTCTTTTAATTTATCAATGTCATTTTTATCCAATCCATTATAATAAATTAACGGATTATTAAATTTATCTTTTCTACTAGTTATTTTACCATTTTTATCTACTAGAGCAAAAAAACCTGAATGTTGAAAACCACCATTAATTTTGTCATTTTTTGCAGCATATAGATTAAATCCTTTGCTAGCTAAATCCAACGTATATTGTTTATCACCAGTAAGAAAATGCCAATTTGGATTGACAGCTCCAATACCGATTGCATGTTTTTTTAAAACTTCGGGAGTATCGGTATCTGGATTAATTGTAATAGATGCAATTCCAAAATTTTTATTTGAAGCAAATTCTTTTTGTATTGCGATCATATTTCTATTCATCACAGGGCAAATAGACGGACATGTTGAAAAGAAAAATTCCACAACATATACTTTACCTAAATAATCTTTATCAGTAATTTTATTATTATTTTGATCTGTTAATTCAAACTGAGGAACCTGTCCGATAGTTACTAAAGTTTTGGAAATATTTGTTCCATTGCCAGCACTCATTCGATCATTTTGGGTAACTGTTCCGTCTTTTAGTCTTGTGATAATTCTGGGAATAAAAATAATTCCAAAAATCAAAATAATAAACGAAATTCCTATGTATGACTTATTTTTCATACGTTTTATATTTGTCTTGTTGCATTATGATTTCTTTTTAAGGCTAATCGGTACTCGGCGAGTATAACTTTTACATCATCAGTCATTTCGTTGTGAAGTTCAGAAACCATCTTAGTATTATATCCTTCTCGATATTCTACATCACCTTTTACACTTTTACCTTTTCTACCTCTAAGATTTAATTTTTTATCTATAATAAAAACAGTTTCAGTCCCAGAATTTGCATCTAAAGTACTTACTAACTTCATTTTATTGTGAAATTCATTTATCGCAGACGGCTCACCGAAAACAAAATGCCAACCTTTTAAATCTCCCAGTTTTTTCAAATCATTTTTCAGATCTTCAACTTTACTTTGAGTTCCTTCTGGACAAATAAATACAATTTGAAAATCCTTAAAATCTTTGTTTTTAGCATAAATTTTTTCATAAAGATTAAAGAAATTTCCTTTATGTAAAATAGTACCACCAAAACCAAGAATAGTAATTTTATTTTTTAACGAAGTGATTTTGCCATCATCAGTTTTAAAATTTGAAATTTCAGGTAAGGATTTAGTTAGAGTTGGGAGTTTTGCAAAGCTATTTACACCCGAAGCGAAAAATAAATAGGCTACAATTGGAAGTATAAAAAGTACAAAAAGAACAATATTTTTTTTCATTTAAAACGAAGTAATTTGATGATGCAAAAATAAAAAAAAGGTACGTAATACGTACCTTTCAATTGAATTAATATAATGTTAAAAATTCCATTTGATTGTGGCATTTTTAAAAACCCCAAAGATATAATGGCCCTCTGTAAGAAGGATAAATATTAAATATAAAATCAGGAAAATTGCAGTTCCCACAACCATCCATCGTAAAGCTACTACTTCGCCTTCCATGTGCATAAAAGCCCATACAATGTAATAAGCTTTGAAAACTGTAAGAATAATAAAGATCCAATTTAATAAGTTCATGCCCAGAAAATCGGTCATGTGTAAAATTTCTGGTTTTATTATACCTAAGAAAACTTCGACTGTAGTTACAATCGAAAGAATTCCAAATACCATCCAGATTCTTTTTAAATTAGAAACGTGTTCGTGTGCCATAATATATAATTTCTTATGATTAAACTAAATAGAAAAATGTAAATACGAAAACCCAAACTAAATCAACAAAATGCCAATAAAGTCCAACTTTTTCAATCATCTCATAACTTCTACGTTTTTGATAGGTTCCTAATAGAACATTTATAAAAATTATAATGTTGATAATAACTCCTGAAAAAACGTGAAATCCGTGAAATCCTGTAATAAAGAAAAAGAAATCTGCAAACAATTTACTTCCATATTCGTTACGTTGTAAATTGGCACCTTCAACTACTAAAGTGGCATTTGCGAGTCTGGCTTCAGATTCTGCTCTGGATAAGATAAATTTATGTTTTCTGCTATTTAAAGCAGTATTTGAATTTAAACCTTTTGCAGTTGCTAGGGTTTCAGTTCCATTAATAACTTCTGTTCTAACTAATAATTCTGGATGTGTTTTAAAACCATCTAAAACTTGTTTAACTGAGTAAGTAGGTAATGATCCTTCTTCCATAAACCAACGACCTTTACCTCGAGTTAATTGCTCTCTTTGTTCTACAGTTGTTGTGGCAAATTCTTCTAGAGCTACTCTTTTTCCTTTTGCATCAACAAATTGTAATATGCTTCCACCTTTTGTTTCGATTGCCCCATATTCTCCGTGAATAAAATTTTTCCATTCCCAAGCTTGAGAACCAACGAAAATCATACCGCCAATAATAGTTAAAAACATATAAAAAGCAACTTTTTTCTGATTCATATGATGACCGGCATCAACAGCCAATACCATTGTAACAGAAGAAAAAATCAATATGAATGTCATCAAAGCTACATAATACATTGGAGCTGGAACACCATGCATGAACGGAAAGTGAGTAAACACTTCGTCGGCTAGTGGCCAAGTTTCGATGAATTTAAATCGTGAAAAACCATATGCAGCAAGAAATCCTGAAAAAGTTAATGCATCTGAAACGATGAAAAACCACATCATTAATTTCCCATAGCTTGCATTTAATGGTTCATTTCCACCATCCCAAGTTTTCCCTGCAGTTTGTGCAGTAGTAACTGTCGCTCCCATAAAATTTGTTTATTTAAAAAGTGCTCAAATTTACGTTTTTTTCTTATTTAAAGAAATATATAAACAAAAATAAATAAATCCATAAAAAATCGAGAAAGTGCCAATACATTGCACCTAGCTCAATTCCAAGAAATTGACTTGAATTATACTTTTGTTTAAAATGATTATAAATAATAACTAATAATGAAATAATTCCACCAGCAAGGTGCAGTAGATGAACTGCAACTATCATGTATAAAAATGATATAGTAATTTTACTAGAAGGTCCAACAGGAACCAAATTATGCTCGAACAAAATAGTAAACCCGTGAAATTGAGAATACACAAAAAATAAACCTAAACCCAAAGTAGCTAAAAGAAGCAAAGTAGTTTGCAATCTTTTATCTTTTTGAATTGATTTTTTTGCAAAATGAAAAGTGACACTACAAAGTACTATTGCGATTAAACTGTAAAAAAAAGTTATTGGAATGTCAAAATCATGTAACCAGTCGCGTCTTGATTTACTCACAACAAAAGCACTCGTTATTCCGGCAAACATCATGGTCATGCTTATCATTGCGAAAAGCAATAATAATTTGTACGAACGCTCATTTCTTTTTTGATATTCTTGGGCAGTCATTGTCATATTTATCTTAAAAATTTATCTAAAATATAAATTATTTGTAACAAAGTAATGTAGGAAACACTAACTAACATTAGTGTTCTTGCAGCTTTAGGTGTTCGTAATTGGTATAATCGTGTGGCGTAAAATAACATCCAGATGCCTATGATGAAAACTAAAATTGCGGCAATAAGCGAAATGTGTAATCTTCCCGTATAGCCCAAGCTTGGCAATAACGATGCGATAATGAGCCAAACCGTGTACAATAAAATTTGCATTGCAGTTTTGGTGTCTTTTTTTCCTGTTGGTAACATAAAAAAACCAGCTTTTTCATAGTCATCAAATAAGAACCAACCAATGGCCCAAAAATGTGGAAATTGCCAAAAAAATTGTATTAAAAACAAAGTTCCTGCTTCAATTCCAAAATGATTTGTTGCTGCAACCCAACCCAGCATAAACGGTATTGCTCCAGGAAATGCACCCACAAATACAGATAGTGGCGTCATGGTTTTTAATGGAGTATATAAACTGGTGTATATAAAAATTGAAATCGCACCAAACATAGCTGTTTTTGCATTTATCAAATACAATAATATCAAGCCTGTAATAGTAAGTAAACTTGCAATAAATAAAGCAGTGTTAGTTGTCATTCTGTGTGCAGGAATTGGTCGGTTTTTAGTTCGATCCATTAAAGCGTCAAGATCTTTTTCGATAACTTGATTAAATGCATTAGAAGCACCAACCATACAATAACCACCAATAGAAAGCATAATTAAAACGGTCCAACTGAACGGATATTCAGAATCAAAACCAAGAAGGTAGCCAGCAATAGATGAAAACAAAACACTTATGGCTAATCTCGCTTTAGTAATTTCAAGAAAATCTTTGTAGATTTCTTTTAAAGAAAAAGAAGTAACAGATGCTTCCAAGCTTGGTGTAAATTTTTATTTTAAACTTCTGCAAAGGTATGAATTAGAAAAGAGATTTGAAGAAGTATAAACTAGATTTTTTAGTAAACGAAAGTTAAAACTGTAATAAAATTATAAATAAAAAAAGCCTCGCAATGCGAGGCTTAAAATCAGAATTTAAATTCTAATTATTTTTTTACTGGAGCAGCAGCTTCAGCAGCTTTAGTTGCATCAGCAGCAGCAGCATCAACTTTTTGAGTTGCAGCAGCAGCAGTTGAATCTACAGTTGTAGTTGCAGCAGCAGCAGTTGAATCTACAGTTTCAGTTGCAGCAGCAGCAGTTGAATCTACAGCAGTTGTGTCAGCAGCAGGTGCAGCATCAGCTTGTTTACAAGATACTACAGTTAATGCAGCAATGATAGCTAAACTTAAAAATACTTTTTTCATCTTAATTGTTATAAAAGGTTAATTATTAATTCGATGCAAAGATATAAATTTTTTAAATAGGTTAAAATTATTTTTTAACTTTTTTTGAAATCTAATCAAAAACAACAAAAAATAATTTACAAATACTGTGCCAAAATTTAGTTAAAATGTTTTTAAATCAAATTAATTTGTCTTTTTCTTCAATTTTGGTGTAACTAATTGCATTTCAGAGATTAAATTTTTTGCTTCTGCATATTTATCTATTATAAAGAGAACATATCGAGCATCAACCATAATATTTCTACAAATTTCGGGACTGTAATTTAGGTCGCTCATTGTTCCTTCCCAGACACGATCAAAGTTTAGTCCAGTCAAATTTCCATACGCATCGATTGCTGGACTTCCTGAATTTCCGCCGGTTGTGTGATTTGTTCCTATAAAACAAACTGGCATTTTACCTTTAATTCCATAAATACCATAATCTTTTGCATTATATAATTCTATTAATTTCTCAGGTACATCAAATTCATAATCGCCTGGAATGTATTTTTCCATTACTCCGTCTAGGTAAGTAATTGGCTCATAATACACGGCATCATTAGGTTTATAACCTTTCACTTTTCCATAAGTTACTCTTAGAGTAGAGTTAGCATCTGGAAAAATTCGGTTATTTGGAAATAATTCCAATATTGCTTTCATATAGGTTCGTTGTAAACCTATATTTTTAAGTGTTATTTCGTCATATTTTGTTACTACATTTTTATTGTAAGCGTCAGCCATTGCTTTAATAAGTTGATATCCTTTGTCGTTATTAAGGTTTTCAATAACAGTTTTTGAATCGCCTTCTAAAAGAGTTTTAAAGCTCTGGTAATTGGTTAGTTTTGAGTTTGTATAAACTTCATTTGTTAAATTTTGAATGTCAATATTGTTTAATACAGAAGGTAAAAATTGCTTTGGTGATTTAGTAACATACAGATTTAATAAACTCTCAAAAATATTTTTGTCCACAGTTGCACTATAATCTTTATAAAAATCATCCATGCCAGTGGCTAATGTATTTTTTCTATCTGTAAATGCTTGTTCACCTTTAGTATTTAAAATTTGTTCCAATTGATATAATTTATATCCTGCACTCAAAAGTTCTGTATTTCGTAATACGGTTTCTGAAAAGTAATCTCGTGCTAAGGCATAATCTTTAATTTCAGTATAATTTTTTTCGAATTCAGAGAGTAAACTTCCATATTCAGATTGTTTTCCTTTCTTGATTACTTTTTCTTGAAATTCTCTTTCAAATTTTTGTTTTGTTGCAACTGCATTTGATTTTTTTAAACCTTTAGTTTCACCAATCCATTTTTTCCAATAATTTGCAATTCCTGCATATTTTGATGCATACTGAATTTTTATTGCTTGGTTTTTCCGCATAAAACTATCTTGAATTTTAAGAGTATTATCTCGAATTTCAATTTTTGCTGGATTTAAATCAGTCATGATTTGATTTAAAGCAAACGATGGTAAATATTCCTGAGTTCGTCCTGGAAATCCAATGACCATTGTGAAATCATTTTCTTCGATACCCGAAATTGAAATGGGCAAAAACTTTTTAGGTTTGTATGGAATATTGTCAATAGAATAAGGTGCTGGACGATTATTTTTATCAGCGTAAACTCTGAAAAGTGAAAAATCGCCTGTATGACGTGGCCAAACCCAGTTATCGGTATCTGAACCAAATTTCCCAATAGAACTTGGTGGTGCGCCAACAAAACGGATATCTTTAAAGCTTTCTATGACAAATAATAAATATTGATTTCCGTCATAAAATGTTTTAATTCTGTTTTCTTGCCAAGTTTCTTTGGGTAAATTTTTAGTTAATTCGGCAATGTTTTGTTGTATTTTTTTCTGTTTTTCTGCTTCACTATTTAATGTTGCAACACCATCTAAAACTCGAGAAGTAACATCTTCAATTTTGATAATAAAAGTAACTTCTAAATCTTTATTTGGTATTTCGTCTTCCATTTTGTAAGCCCAAAAACCATCTTTAAGATAGTCATGTTCTACTGAAGAATGATTTTGAATGGCATCAAAACCACAATGATGATTAGTTAAAATCAATCCTTTGTTTGAGATTACTTCAGATGTACAACCTCCATTAAACTGAGGAACAGCATCTTTTAAGCTCGAACGGTTTGCATCATAAATATCTTTAGCAGAAATTTTCATGCCAAGCGATTTCATTTCCATTTCGTTCATTCCTTTTAGCAGTGATGGAACCCACATGCCACCTTGTTGCGCTTGAGCTTGAAAAACGAATAACAGTAATATTAATTTTAGGCTTTTCATAAGAAGTAGTTTAATAATTTGGTTTATTGAAAATTGTGACTAATTTGATTTAAAATTTTCTCGGTTGCTCCTTTATTCATTTGAACAAAAGTCGAGCAAATATGACCTTTTTCTGCACGTTCATCGCTGTTATTTATTAATAAATTGAGCGCATCGTTAAGTTGGTTTTGATTTGAAATAGAGATACAGCCGTTTAAATTTACTAAAGCCGTTACTTCGGCAAAATGAGAATAATTAGGACCAATTATAATGGGTATTCCAAAAGTTGCAGGTTCTAAAATATTGTGAACACCTGAATTTCCAAAACCACCACCAACATAGGCAATGTCTGCATAGGAATAAATTTTAGTTAAAATCCCAATTGTATCGATAATAAAAACTTTAAAAGATGCCAAATCTTTATTTTCTTTCTCTGAAAATAATATTGTTTTTGGAACAATTGAATTTTTTAATTCTTGTATTTGTTGTGCATTAATATTGTGTGGAGCAATTATAAATTTTAAATTATCATTGGAATTATTAATGTATTTTACAATTAAGTCTTCATCTTTAGCCCACGAACTTCCTATTACAATTGTTGTTTTTTTTATTTCTTCGAGCGTAGTCGATGTCATTCCGAGCGCAGTCGGGGAACTTATAAAATGTTCTATAAAACCCAACTTAGTATCCCGTTTTAATATGGAAATAACTCTATCAAAACGAGTATCGCCCGAAACTTTCACATTGCTAAAACCTAACTTTTGAAGCAAATGTTTAGAACTTTCATTTTGAACAAAAAAGTATTCAAATGTTTGTAGCGCATTTCTATAAAAGCCACCGTACCATTTGAAAAAAGCTTGGTTTTCTCTGAAAATTCCCGAAATTAAGTAGGTTTTTATATTTTGGCTTTTCAACTCTTTCAAATAATTTGGCCAAAATTCATATTTAATGAAAAATACAAGCTCAGGATGAACTAGTTTAAGAAACTGCTTGGCATTTGCGCTGGTGTCTAATGGTAAATAGATTGTTAAATCGGCAAATGTATTGTTTTTACGAATTTCAAAACCCGAAGGCGAAAAAAAAGTTAGGACTACTTTGTGTTTTGGGAATTTTAATTTAGTGGCTTCTATAACAGGAATCCCTTGTTCATATTCACCTAAAGAAGCCGCGTGAAACCAAATTGTTTTATCGGTACTATTTATTTTGTTGCTAATTTGAGTGAAAACGTTTTTGCGTCCGTTTACAAAAAGTTTGAGTTTAGGATTAAAAAGTGCTAAAAACTTTAATACAATCGAGGCGATTTGAACAAAGAAGTTGTAAATAAAAAGCATTTATGAAAATTTTTTGTAAATGTCTTTTCGATACTGAAATTCAATTAAATAGACACAGTTTTCTTCTAAAGTTAGTCCTATTTTATAATTATCAATTTTAATTCCATAATAATTTATATATCCTGAGAGTTTTTTAATATTATTAATTTCTATTATTGAACTTGACATTTCTATGTTTTAAACTATTAATGATATTTTGTCAATTAAATTATTGTCTTTTATCTTTTTAATTGATTTTAAGTAGGAATTCATATATATATTATCTCCATCTATTCATAGCTTTTGCAATCTCATCTTTACTTTCAACACCTGATTTTCTTCCTCCTTCTATCATTCGTCTAAGATTTCTTTCCACTTTTAATTCATATTAAATCCAATTTTCATTAATCTCCACTTTCTTATTTTTTACTTTTTCAATTTCAATTCCCATTTTTTTTGCAAGAGGCAACAAAAAATTCAAATCTTTCTTTGAAACATTTTTAAAAATAATTGTTTCCATATTGTCAATTTTATACAAATATAATAAATATGTATCTAAATTTTAATTGTTACTTTTGTATTTCAAATTATTAAAATGAAAAAATTGCAAATGGTTGACTTAAAAAGTCAATATGATAAAATAGCCACTACTGTAAACGCTTCCATTCAGGACGTTTTGAACGCTACAGCTTACATAAATGGTCCTCAAGTTCATGAATTTCAAAAAAATTTAGAGCAATATCTTGATGTTAAACACGTAATTCCGTGTGCAAATGGAACTGATGCTTTGCAAATTGCAATGATGGCATTGGATTTAAAACCAGGCGACGAGGTTATAACTGCCGATTTTACTTTTGCAGCTACCGTTGAAGTAATTGCTTTACTGCAACTTACACCAGTATTAGTAGATGTCGATTTTATAAATATGAATATTTCGATAGACGCCATTAGAAAAGCAATTACTCCCAAAACAAAAGCTATTGTTCCTGTCCATTTATTTGGAAGAGCAGCTAATATGGAAGCAATAATGTCGATTGCAAAAGAGCATAATTTATTTGTTATCGAAGATAATGCGCAAGCCATTGGTGCCAACTGCAAGTTTAGCGATGGTACTAAAAAGAAAGCTGGAACCATAGGTCATGTGGCGTCAACCTCTTTTTTCCCAAGCAAAAACTTAGGTTGTTATGGTGATGGCGGTGCAATTTTTACAAATGATGATGCTTTGGCTCACAAAATTAGAGGTATTGTAAACCATGGAATGTATGTGCGATACCACCACGATGTTGTTGGTGTTAATTCAAGATTAGATAGTATTCAGGCAGCAGTTTTAAATGCAAAATTGCCATTATTAGATAGTTATGGAAAAGCACGTCAAGATGCCGCACGAAAATATTCAAATGCTTTTTATGGACATAAAAATATAATAGCTCCGATGATTTGTGATATTTGTGATTGTCACGTTTTTCACCAATACACGTTGCGAATAATTGATGCTGATCGCGATAAACTCATGGAACATTTGCAGATTAAAGGAATTCCATGTGCTATTTATTATCCAATTCCATTACACAGCCAAAAAGCATATTTGGATGATCGATATAAAGAAGAAGACTTTCCTGTTACAAACCAATTAGTTAAAGAAGTTATTTCGCTCCCAATGCATACAGAGTTAGACGATCAACAAATTAAGTTTATCACAGATTCAGTTTTAGAATTTTTTAAATAAAGTATAACCTTAAATTCGCAAATTTTTATTTTTAATCAATTTGCAAATTTGTGGTAAATTAATAAATTATGAAAATAGTAGTTACAGGAGGATTAGGTTTTATAGGATCACATACGGTTGTTGAATTACAAAACGAAGGTTTTGAAGTTGTAGCAATTGATAATTTGTCTAATTCGACTGAGAAAGTTCTCGATGGAATTTTTAATATTACTGGAAAGAAACCCATTTTTGAAAAAATGGACTTACGCGATAAAACCTCAGTTCAAAATTTTTTTAAAAAACACAATGATGTCGATGGTGTAATACACTTTGCGGCCTCGAAAGCAGTTGGCGAAAGTGTGGAGAATCCATTATTATATTATGAAAATAATATTAGTGCATTGGTTTATGTTTTGCAAGAATTAAAAGAATTAAAAAATCCAAATTTTATTTTCAGTTCGTCGTGTACGGTTTATGGTCAGGCAGAAATAATGCCAATTACTGAAAATGCATCAATACAACCGGCAATGTCTCCTTACGGAAATACAAAGCAAATAGGTGAGGAAATTATTAAAGATGTAGCTAAAGTAACAGCTATAAATTCGATATTGTTGCGTTATTTCAATCCAATTGGAGCACATCCAACAGCAGAAATAGGCGAATTACCAATAGGTGTTCCTCAAAATTTGGTTCCCTTTATTACTCAAACGGCTTATGGTTTGCGCAAAGAACTTGCAGTTTATGGAAACGATTATCCAACACCAGATGGAACTGCAGTTCGCGATTATATTCACGTAGTCGATTTAGCAAAAGCTCACGTAATAGCATTGAAAAGATTACTCGATAAAAAAAATATGGAAAAGGTCGAAACTTTTAATTTAGGAACTGGAACAGGAAGTTCAGTACTTGAAGTAATTCAATCATTTGAAAAAGTAAGTGGCAAAAAATTACCTTATAAAATTGTTGATCGGCGAGAAGGCGATATTACTTCGGCTTACGCCAATACTGAAAAAGCAAATACAGTTTTAGGATGGAAAGCATTATCAACACTTGATGAAGCCATTGCAAGCGCTTGGAAATGGGAAGTTAAAGTCCGCAGTTAATTTTTAATCTTTATATCATTAAAAAAAGTCCTCAAAAAATAAGATTTTAGAGAACTTTTTTTGTTTTTATTTTTTAACTGATTGTTTCAATTTTTCGGCGCCTTCTTCCATTTTTTTTGCGCCCTTTGCAACAACAGTGTCTAGTTTTGATTTTACTTTTATTTTAGCTGAATCTATTTCCGATTTTGCTTTTATTTTAGCAGAATCAATAGATTGTTTTACTTCAGTAGTTACGGCATCTGACGCTTCTTCAATTTTTTCATTTGTTTCTGGTTTGCAAGCTAAAAGTAATGCTGCAATAGCTAAAACTAAGGTTATTTTTTTCATGATTTTGTTTTTTATATTTAAAGATACATCAAATGTATTAATTTAAAATTGATTTATTTTATTTTCAAAAGTAATTCGGGATCTGGACAATTTTCAAGATAATAAGCTCGATTTTTCTCGCTAGAAACACCAGGATAATCTCCTTTTTTATCCTCCATGGCTAAGATAATCTGAAAATGTAAATGAGGTGCATAATCTCCATTTATAGGTGGTAAACCCAAATTTCCTATTTGAAAGCCTTTAGTTATATAATCACCTACGGTTTTATTTTCTAAACTTTCTAAACTTAAATGTCCATACAAGGTATGAAATGTAAATCCTTCTATATTGTGTTCTAAAATTATTGTTGGACCATAATCGCCCAATGACTGATTATTTTGAAAGCTATGAATTTTTCCATCTAGTGTGGCATAAACTGGTGCTTGTTCGTTAATCCATAAGTCTAATCCTATATGAATATTACGTTCTTCAGATTCTAAATCATTAAAAACAGTACTCCGTTTGTATAAATTTCTAGTCTCATTGTAACCTCCGTAAGCAATTTTTGCTTTATTTTTATTCAAGTAATTTTGAATAAAAATAACATAATCTGTTGCAGTATCAATATTTTGGGATTTTAATGCTTCATTTGTTTTTGATAAATCTAATGGGACATAATCGGAATAATCAATTTTATTTGACATTACTTTAGCGCAATTGATTGTTTTAAATAAATCGAAAATAGTTTTCATTACGCCGAAATTGTCTCTACTTCTTTATTGATTTTATTAACTAATCCTACTAATACTTTTCCAGGACCAACTTCTGTAAAAGATGTTGCGCCATCAGCAATCATTTGTTGAATAGATTGGGTCCATCGTACTGGAGCAGTTAATTGAATTATCAGATTTTTTTTAATCTCGTCTGCTGACGAAACTGCTTTGGCTGTAACATTTTGATAAATAGGACAAATAGGAGTTAAGAAGACAGTTTTTTCAATTGCATCAGCAAGTTCTTCTCGTGCTGGTTCCATCATGGGTGAATGAAAAGCTCCACCAACTGGTAATATCAAAGCTCGTTTAGCACCAGCTTCTTTCATTTTTTCGCAGGCTAATTCTACGGCATTGTATTCGCCAGATATTACTAATTGTCCCGGACAATTGTAATTTGCCGCTACAACAATTCCATCTATTGAATCACAAATTTCTTCTACAATTTTGTCGTCTAAATTTAAAACGGCTGCCATTGTTGAAGGTTTTATCTCGCATGCTTTTTGCATTGCTATAGCACGTTTTGAAACTAATCTTAATCCATCTTCAAATGATAAACTTCCACTTGCAACTAAAGCCGAAAATTCTCCTAAAGAATGACCTGCAAGCATTTCAGGTTTAAAATTAACTAGTGTTTTTGCTAGCAATACTGAATGTAAAAAAACTGCAGGTTGGGTAACTTTAGTTTCTTTTAACTCTTCGGATGTGCCATTAAACATGATATCGGTTATGCTAAATCCCAAAATTTCGTTGGCTTTTTCAAACAATGCTTTTGCTAAAAGAGAACTTTCATATAAATCTTTTCCCATTCCGGGAAATTGTGCGCCTTGACCTGGAAATATGTATGCTTTCATTTGATATGATTTAAAGGTTTAAAATGGTAAATTAGTCTTAAAGTATCCTTAATTTAGAATTCTAAAAAAAACAAAAATAGTATTTTTGTATTAAACCAATCCATAAAATTTAAGTCATAATAAAAAATTCATTTGATGAAAAAATATTTAGTTTTCTTAATAATTTTAATGTCATCATTTGTTTATTCACAAGAAATTAAAAAAAAATGTAAATTTAACTTCCAGCTCGATAATAGATATTCTAGTATTAGAGGAAATAACATTTTAATTTTTGGAACTAAAATAGGATTACAATACAAAAACTTGACTCGTTTCGGGGTTGGAGCGTCGTTCATTTTAAATCCTGTTGACATTTCGTACACCAGTAAGAAGACAGGAAAACTTGAAGAAAACAAAATAAACTTTTGGTACGCCAGTTTATTTAATGACTGGATATTGTATAAAAATAAAAAATTTGAGTGTTTTGTAACTGAGCAAATTGGTTACGGTAAACCTAATTTTGTTAGAGAAGTAGATAACGAAACAGTTTCCAACATCTCAGTTCCACTTTTAGTAAATGAAATTTCGGGACAATCAAATTACAAAATTACTTCGTGGATTGGACTCGGCGCTGGCGCAGGATATAGGAATTTATGGAATGGTAATTCCAATTTAAAACGCACTTTTGATGCTCCTATTTATATCGTAAAACTAATTATTTATCCTGAAAGCTTCTTTTCAAAATAAGTATGTCTTGTTTTATTGATTCATAGGAATCTCCATAATCAAAAATTTTGAATTTGAATTTGCTTTAATTTCAATTTCTGCGGTATCCCAAATACCAATGGCATCTCTCGTTTCTAATTTTTCAGCATTTACTTCGATTTCACCTTCAATATTCATAATGTAAAATCCATTTCCTGCCTTTTTGAGTGCAAGTTTTTTGCTAAAATCTTTTTCAAAATCACTCATGTAAAACCACGCATCCTGATAAATCCAAACACCTTCATCCTCTAGATTTGGCGATAAAATTTGGGCAAAATTATTTTTTTGAAGGGTTTTGTCCAAAGTTATTTGCTGATATCTGGGAACTACATTTCTAATTTTTGGAAACAACCAAATCTGGAATAATTTAGTTTGTTTATCATCATTAGGATTAAACTCGCTGTGTTGTACGCCAGTTCCTGCGCTCATAATTTGTACATCTCCAGTATGAATAGTTTCAGTATTTCCCATACTGTCTTGATGCGCCAAATCGCCTTCTAGCGGAATAGTGATAATTTCCATATTATCATGCGGATGTGTTCCAAAACCCATTCCTGCTGCCACAGTATCATCATTTAAAACTCGAAGCACTCCAAACTGAACTCGTTCTGGATTGTGCCAACTGGCAAAACTAAAACTGTGATAGGCGTTAAGCCAACCATGGTTTGCGTGTCCACGTGTATTTGACCTGTGTATAATTGAATTATTCATGGATTTAAATTTTAATTATTTTGCAAAATTAAGATTTTGAACACAGCATAACTATTAAAATAAACATAAAAAAACGTCCCAATATTTTGAGACGTTTTTAGTAAACAATAAAGATGAATTGATTTTTTAGTTTCCTATTACAATGTTATATGAAATTCCATTGATGGTAAATACTGCTAGATTATCGCAATCACCATTTCCATAATCTAAGGTAGCTGTATTTCCATTTCTAACAAATGTTATAACTCCTTGTACAAGTAAAGGTTTGTTTACTGCAATACAACTCATTTTCACTAAAAGTGGTGTTGTAATTGTACTGTATTGTACTGTTGTATTTGGGAAAGTTGTAGTCCAGTTTCCAGTAACTTGGTATACATTATCGGCTAATACAGCTGGAGTAGAATACCCTGCAATTATTTCTCTAGTTCGTGTTCCAACTCTTGCGAAAACTCTTCCGTCGGGGAAAGTTGCTGTCATATCCATATTCATCACCACAATTGGGTGACTTGGTGAAGTTGCAGTAGCAATTGTCATTGTACGCGTAAATGATTTATTTCCCTCAATTTTGATGGCATTGTGATAGAAATCTATAAACTGATAATTAATAGTGTGAGAAGTTGCAGTTGGTTCATATGTAAAAGTCATAATAATTTTTCCCTTTAATATATTTCCGTTTGCTAAAGGGCATCCTGTAGTTCCAAAATCAATTGTTTTAGTTACTAACGTTCCTGCAGTAATTGAAGTTCCCAATGCCGGTAATCTAGTTACAGTTGCACAAGCAGGTAAGTTTTGTACAGCAGTTGAAGCAGTTTCAATGCCCCCATTTTTACCTGTGCTGTTATCCATAGTTGCAGTAAACTGATCGTCAACTATGTTTGATACATCATCGTTAGATAAATCAATTTTCGAATTCACAGCTGCTTCATCTGAAGTAAATGAATTTCCGCTACTTTCTTTTTTTGAACAGCCAACAGTCATTAAAACAAATGCTGTTGCTACAATTAAAATTCTTGTTTTCATATCTCAAAATATTTTTTGGTTTTATGTTGGACTTAGGTAAATGTAAAAGGTTTAATCTAATTAAAAAATAATTTTTTACAAACTATCATTTTGTATCTTTGAACATTAAATGAATATTACTTCACAAATAAAAAAACCCATTCAAAAAGACATGGAACTCTTCGAAAGAAAGTTCTATGAATCGATGACCTCCAAGATTGCATTGCTTAACCGAATTACCTATTACATTGTAAACCGGAAAGGAAAACAGATGCGACCAATGTTTGTTTTTCTAGTGGCTAAAATGCTAAATAATGGTCGATTAAACGAACGAACTTTTCGTGGAGCAAGCGTAATCGAATTAATTCATACCGCAACTTTAGTGCACGATGATGTGGTGGACGATAGTAATCGTCGACGTGGTTTTTTTTCAATAAATGCTCTTTGGAAGAATAAAATTGCGGTTCTTGTTGGAGATTTTTTACTCTCAAAAGGACTATTGCTTTCTATTGATAATGGTGATTTCGATTTATTACGAATAATCTCAGTAGCGGTTCGCGAAATGAGTGAAGGTGAATTGCTACAAATAGAAAAAGCAAGACGCCTCGATATTACTGAGGATATATATTACGAAATTATTCGTCAAAAAACGGCAACACTTATTGCAGCATGTTGTGCTCTTGGAGCGAAATCAGTTTCGGAAGATGAAATTCTTGTAGAAAAAATGAGAAACTTTGGTGAACTTATCGGAATGGCATTTCAAATTAAAGATGATTTGTTTGATTATACTGATGAAGCTATTGGAAAACCAACCGGAATTGATATTAAGGAACAAAAAATGACACTTCCTTTAATATATGCTTTGAATAATTGTTCCGATAAAGAAAAAAGTTGGTGTATCAATTCAATTAAAAATCACAATAAAGATAAAAAACGTGTGAAAGAAGTAATCCAATTTGTTAAAGACAAAAACGGATTGCATTATGCCGAAGAAAAAATGGTGTATTTTCAACATCAAGCGCTCAATTTACTTCAAGATTTTCCTGTTTCTGATTACAAAGAAAGCCTAACTTTAATGGTGAACTACGTAATTGAACGGAAAAAGTAAAAATTTAGCCTGATATTTTTGTTTTTTAGCAACAGATTAAACGGATTTTACCGATTAGCAAAGATTTCTGAAATTTTATTTATAAAGATTTTGTATTTAAGTCTCAAAGCTTTTATGATTTTAAACTCCTTATATGGTTTCTATTTTGCACCATATAAGGAGTTTAAGGTCATTCAATATAAAATGTCAAAAAATTATTTAATTATTTTACTAATCCATGCAACCATTTTGCAACTACAATCGTCTATGCTTATAGAAGACTGTTTTTAATCCAAATTACTTAACATTAAAAACTGAATACTGAACTGAGTTATGAAAGTAATTAATTTACATAATGAAGAAAAAGAGTTAATTGAATTTGCAATTAACAACAATCGTCATGCGCAATAAAAATTATATTCACGGTTTGCACCAAAAATGTTAAGTGTTTGCAGACAGTATTTAAATGACATCCAGCAAGCAGAAGATGTTATGATTACTGCATTTATGAAAGTTTTCACCAATCTTAAAAATTTTGAATTTAACGGTAGTTTTGAAGGATGGATTAGACGTATTATGGTTAATGAGTGTATTTCTTATTTACGAGTTCAAAAAAAGGTAACTTTTATCGATGACCATTTAGTTTTAGGTCGAGATGAAGAAAGTTTTAACAACATCGAAAGCAAATTTACAATAGATGATATTCAGTTTTTGATAGATAATTTGCCCGATGGTTATAAAATGGTTTTCAATTTATATGCTGTTGAAGGTTATAAACACTATGAAATTGCTAGCATGTTTGGAATAAGCGAAGGTACATCAAAATCGCAATTATCACATGCTCGAAAAATGCTTCAAGCTCAAATTAATAAGTTAAAAAATTACGATAATGGAACCCAATAAATTAGAAAACCAAATTCGAGAAAAGCTTAATAATCGAGAGATTATTCCATCAGAAATGGCTTGGGATCGACTAGATGCTATGTTGACTGTTGGAGAAACAAAAAAATCTAAAAAAAGTTTCGGTTGGCTGTTTATTGCTTCAAGTATTTTAGTTTTAATAGCAATTGGTGGATTCTTTTTCAATCAAAATGTAACATCGTTAAAATCTATTGAAACGGTCGTTACAAATGATAAAATTAAAGATACGACTCAAATTATAAAATCTGGAAAAGTGCTAAAAGCAAATCCAATTAAAATAAATCAACCGATAGTTATTGTAAATCCAAATCCAAATCAAGTAAATAAAATTTTAAAAGCGAAAAATATAAATTCAACAAAATCAATCATCAATCAAAATCAAAATCACAAAGAAATTGCCATTGCGATTCCTAAAATAGTTGGCAATGCTACAATTCAAAAGGAGCAGAAATCAATAGTTGAAAATCCAGATGCTTTACTATCAGAAATCGATGTTTTAGATTCAAACTCACCTTCAAATAAAACTCCAGAAATTTCAAAAACTTCTATAAAAGTTGATGCTAATAGTTTATTATCGCAAGTAAGTGGCGAATTAAATCAGGAATTTCGAGAAACACGATTTCAAAAATTAAAACGAAATTTTAAAACCGTAAAAGTAGCGGTTGTCAACAGAAATAATCAATAAATCACTAATCACTAAATCCAATTATTATGAGAAATTTAATCGTTTACTTAACATTAATCTTGTGCCTATTTGCAACTAAAGTTGTAGGACAAGAAACCTTTGAAGCGCGAGCAAAAGCTATCGCAGACAAAATTGAAACCATCACTACTAACGAAAAACAAGCTTTAAAAATCGAAGTTGACGGCGTAAATTTTGAAGTGGAGAAAGGCACAATTACTAAAGATCAAGCCGATTTAAAAAAGCAAGAATTTGCAAAAATTAGAGCTGCAAATATTGAAACTAAAGTAGCATCGTTACAAGAGGAACTTAAAAATTTAGTACAAGAAAAAGTGGATGGAAAACTAGCTGAAAATAAAGATAAAAAAGTGACTTTTAGTTGGAAATCATTTAAAGACACAATATCTAAATCTGAAAAAAGAACTACCTCACAATTTGTGTTTGCAGCAGGTGTAAATAATTTAGTAACCGATGGGAAAGTATCAAATTCCGATTTTAGATATTGGGGTTCACACTTTTACGAATGGGGTTTAACTTACAATACTCGAATTTTAAAAACCAATAATTTATTACATTTTAAATATGGATTATCGGTAATGTACAACAATTTGCGACCAACAGATAACCGAGTTTTTGTAAAATCGGGAGATGAAACTTTGCTTCAAGTTTCGCCAATTCACTTGGACGATTCCCGAATGAGAAATGTGTTTTTAGTAGCACCATTACATTTAGAATTTGATTTTTCTAAAAACAAAACTAAAGATGGAAAATCTTTTTTTCAATCGCACCAAAGTGTTCGAGTTGGGCTTGGTGGTTATGCAGGTTTCCGAATTAAATCGAAACAATTTGAAATATTCGATAATGGACAAAATCAAGATGTAACAGTAAAAACCAAAGGCGATTTTAATGTAAACGATTTTATTTATGGCGTAAGTGGTTATGTTGGATTTAAGGAGGCCAGTATTTATGTAAAATACGATTTAAATCCAATGTTTCAAAATAATGTCATCAAACAAAACAATATATCATTAGGAATTAGATTTGATTTGAATTAAAAAAATCTTGATTTAGTTATATTTTTACCCGCAAAGTTCTACACTTTGCGGGTTTTTTTTATGGTAATTATCCTTATTTTTACAAACCAAAATCTATTTTCATTTTAAAATTAAACTTTTAAACAGGAAACAACTTTAAACTAAAAATTGATAACTAAAGAAACCATAGATAAAGTTTACGATGCTTCACGAGTAGAGGAAGTAATTGGCGATTTTGTGCTTTTAAAACGGGCAGGCAGTAATTTTAAAGGTTTGAGTCCTTTTTCTGACGAGCGTTCCCCATCGTTTATGGTATCGCCAGCTAAGGGAATTTGGAAAGATTTTAGTTCGGGAAAAGGAGGTAACGCCATTGCTTTTGTCATGGAACACGAGCATTTTTCTTATCCAGAAGCCATTCGCTATTTAGCAAAAAAATACAATATCGAAGTAGAAGAAACCGAACTTTCTAATGAAGAAAAGGAAGTCGCTAACGAGAAAGAAAGTTTATTTCTAGTTTCAGAATACGCATCAAAATATTTTCAAGATATTCTTTTTAATAATGAAGAAGGCAAGGCAATAGGGTTTACTTATTTCAAAGAGCGCGGTTTCACTACCGAAACTATAAAAAAATTCAATCTAGGCTATTCACCAAATATTTGGGATGCTTTTACTAAAGATGCACTTGGAAAGGGTTATAAATTAGAATTTCTAGAAAAAGTTGGCTTAACAATAGTAGGCGAAGACAAACAATTTGACCGATTTAAAGGTCGTGTTATGTTCCCTATTCAATCCATGTCAGGACGCGTTTTGGGTTTTGGTGGTCGGATTTTAACTAACGATAAAAAAGCAGCAAAATATCTCAATTCGCCAGAAAGTGATTTGTATCATAAAAGTAAAGTTTTATACGGAATTTTTCATGCAAAACAAGCAATTGCCAAACAAGATAATTGTTTCTTAGTCGAAGGTTATACCGATGTAATTCAGATGCACCAAGCGGGAATTGAAAATGTAGTTTCGTCATCGGGAACTGCACTTACACCAGATCAAATAAGATTGATAAACCGATTGACAAAAAATATTACGGTACTTTTTGATGGCGATGTTGCGGGTTTGCGTGCTTCTATTCGAGGTATCGATTTGATTTTAGAAGAAGGTATGAATGTCAAAATTTGTACATTCCCAGATGGTGAAGATCCAGATAGTTTTGCCAAGAAAACACCACTGCAAGATTTGATTTCATATTTGGAGGAAAATGCCATGGATTTTATCCAGTTTAAAGCATCACTTTTGATGAAAGATGCCAAAAATGATCCAATCAAAAAAGCCGATTTGATTAGAGAAATGGTTACCAGTATTTCAAAAATTCCAGATCGAATAAAGCGCGAAGTGTATGTAAAAGAATGTTCTAGAATTATGGATATTTCTGAAGAGGTACTTTTTAATACTTTGGCTCAAATTGCTAAAAAAGATTTACTTGAAATCGAAAAGAAAGGTAAGCAAGAACAAACTGTTTTTGAAGTTGTTAAAAATGAGCCTATTGAAACGCTTTCTAATATTGACATTCAAAACGAACTGGAGCATAAAATAATTGAAATTCTCATTCTTTACGGAAATGTGGAAGACGAGTTTGAAGATGTTTATTTAAAAGCTGACGAAAAAGGCGAAACCATCGAAGTTCGTGAAATGAAAGTTTATAAAGTACATCAACGTATTTTTTTGAGTTTACAGGAAGATGAAATTGAATTAGCAAATCCTTTGTTTCAAGCTATTTACATTAATTTAATTGCATATTTTCAACAAAATGAAAATTTTGAGTTAGAGCAATATTTGGGACAACTCACACCCGAACTTGCTCAAGAAGTAACATCAATTTTAATGAATGATGAGCGTGATATTTTGCACAATTGGGAAGCAAAACACATATATGTAAAACAAAAAAACAAAACCATAAGCTTATACGTTTCCGAAACTATTCTTACTCTACGTTGGTTTTTAGTTAATAAAATTATTGACGAACTTAAAACAACCGTTTCAAAAAATGAAGTTGAAGATAACTCTGAATCACTTTCCATGGTGATGGATTATTTGGGTTTGACTAATATGTTTTCTAGAAAACTAGGACGCGTTATTTCCAGACATAACTAGATTTAATGATGTAGAAATAGCTTTAAATATTTCAGTACTTTTAACGAATTAAAAATTTACAAAATGAAAAAAATAATCTTTTTAATAAGCTGTATCATGAGTTCAGTAGTTGTGAATGCGCAAAATGTGATGACTCCAGAGTTGCTCTGGAAGTTGGGCAGAGTTTCAGTTTTAGGAATTTCTAACGATAAAAAATCGATAGTTTACAAAGTTTCAACGCCATCTGTTGAAGAAAATAAATCGAATTCTAAATATTATATAATTCCAGTAAATGGTGGTTTGCCAACCGAAGTTAAAGATATTAAAGTTTTGATCTTGGATAAAAATATTTCTCCTAATGGAATGTATAAATTACTCACTCAAGAGGTAAAAATTAATAACGTTTTCGGAAAAGATTTCTATCCAGAACTAACAAAGTCTGATGTTCAAGTTTATGATGGATTAGACTACCGCCACTGGGACACATGGAATGATGGTACTTGCAATCATGTTTTTTATGCAGCAAATAATGACAAAGCAATTCCAGTAGATATAATGAAAGGTGAAGCTTTCGATTCGCCTCAAAAACCATTTGGTGGCGATGAAGATTATATTTGGTCGCCAGATAGCAAAAGCATAATTTATGTTTGCAAAAAGAAATTTGGAACAGCTTACGCAATTTCTACTAACACCAATTTGTTTGAATATAATTTAGAGACCAAAATCACTAAAAATATTACCGAAGCTAATTTGGGTTATGATGTAAATCCGCAATTTTCACCAACGGGAAATTTAACGTGGTTGCAAATGAAACGCGATGGATATGAAGCAGATAAAAATGATATTATTGTTCGATTTAATGGTTCAGATATCAATTTAACCGCTGGTTGGGACGGAACTGTTGATAATTTTTTGTGGAGTAACGATGGCAAAAAAGTTTATTTTGTAGCACCAATAGACGGAACAAAACAAATTTTTGAAGTGAATTTTCCTGGATCAAAAAAAGTTGGTCTAAAAGTTACACAACTTACAAACGGTGATTTTGATGTCAACGATTTAGTAGGTTTTTCAGGCGAAAATATTATTGTTACACGAAATGATATGAACCATGCTCAAGAAATTTATTCCTATAATTTAAAAAGTAAAACGTGGTTGCAATTATCAACGGTAAACGATCAAACTTACAGTAAACTTGCGCTAAGCAAAACCGAGCGTCGCTACATTACCACAACCGATGGTAAAAAAATGTTGGTTTGGGTTATTTTACCACCAAATTTTGACAAATCTAAAAAGTATCCAACGCTTTTGTATTGTCAAGGTGGACCACAATCGGCATTAACACAATTTTATTCTTTTCGATGGAATTTTCAATTAATGGCAGCTAACGGATATGTAATTGTAGCACCTAACAGACGTGGAATGCAAGGTCATGGTGTTTCTTGGAATGAACAAATTTCAAAAGATTGGGGCGGACAAGTTATGAAAGATTACTTAGCTGCAATTGATGATGTTTCTCAAGAAAGCTATGTTGATAAAGAACGGTTAGGTTGTGTTGGTGCCAGTTATGGTGGCTATTCAGTATTTTATTTAGCTGGAATTCACAACAAGCGTTTCAAAACATTTATCGCTCATGATGGTGTTTTTAACACACAAAGTATGTTTGGAACTACAGAAGAAGTATTTTTTAACAACTGGGATTTTGGTGGTGCTTATTGGGAAAAAGATAATGCTGTGGCGCAAAAAACTTATACAACTTTCAATCCTACAACTTTTGTTGATAAATGGAATACGCCGATATTAATTATTCAAGGAGGTAAAGATTTCCGAGTACCTATTGGACAAGGACAAGAAGCATTTCAGGCGGCACAACTTCGAGGAATAAAAAGCCGATTTTTGTATTTTCCAGAAGAAAATCATTGGGTTTTAAAACCACAAAATGCTCAGGTGTGGCAACGTGAATTTTATAAATGGTTGAAGGAGACGTTGTAGGTAATTAATAAAAATCAAAAACCCCAATTCCTTAAGAAATCGGGGTTTTATAATAACTAAAAACTATTTTCTAATTAAATTCCTTTGCAATGTGTGCAATGGTTTCCTCATCGCTCATTTTGTTTGATGTGCATTCCGATGTTTTAACATTTTTATATTGAGGTGTTTCTGCAAGATAATTTATAAATTGTTCTTGAGTAATTCCAGTACCTGTTACATGCAATTCATCTACATTTTGCATTAAAGCAGTAATTTCTTTAAAATATTTATTTCTCAAAGTATTTTCCTGATTGTGCGCAGCATTTTCGTTGGAATTTCCATCGGCACCATTATTTTTAACATGACCTAGAACTTTAAATTGTCCTGAGTCTACATCCTCTCTTCCAATAATTGTGGCATGATGTGTATCAATCCATACTCCAAACTGCTTTTTGTTTTTTTGTGACATTTGTGTGATATTTTTTGGTTAATTTTATAACTATTTGCTAAAAAAAATATTAGTAAAGAAAATATTTTCTTCCAATTTTTTAGAAATACTTAGAATGGTAAAAGTCATTAATTTTAATCATAATTAGTTACAAAATTTAGTAATAGTATTACATAATAAACGCAGTAAAAAAGGTTATGTATAAAAAAAAGCGTTGTAAATAATCACATTTAATTATTTACAACGCCTTTTAAAAAAATAATAAATTACCTAATATCTTGGTTTTGAATAAGATCTATGTATAAATTTATTTTATCTTTTAATTCTTTTCGTGGAGCAATAAAATCAAGAAAACCATGTTCTAACACAAATTCGGCAGTTTGAAAACCTTCGGGCAATTCTTTTCCAGTGGTATCTTTTACTACTCTTGGTCCAGCAAAACCTATTAAAGCTCCAGGTTCAGAAATATTTACATCGCCTAGCATTGCATAAGAAGCTGTAGTTCCTCCAGTAGTTGGGTCTGTACAAAGTGAAATATATGGTATTTTTTCTTCGGCAAGTTGTGCTAGTTTTGCAGATGTTTTTGCTAGTTGCATCAGTGAATATGCCGCTTCCATCATTCGAGCACCACCAGATTTTGAAATCATTACAAACGGAACTTTATTTTTTATAGAATAATCAATTCCTCGTGCAATTTTTTCACCAACAACTGCTCCCATCGAACCACCTATAAAGGCAAAATCCATGCAACAAACTACAAGTTCTTTCCCTTTTGATTTTCCAAAACCAGTGCGAACTGCATCTTTAAGTTGAGTTTTTTCTTGAGCATCTTTTAATCGATCTGCATATTTTTTGGTATCTACAAAACCCAGTGGATCTTTAGATGTCATTTTAGCATCTAACTCTTTAAACTCATTGTTATCAAACAATATTTCAAAATATTCTTTACTTCCAATGCGAACATGAAAACCGTCTTCAGGACTTACCCAAAGGTTTCGGGCTAACTCATCTTGATCAATAATTTTACCTGTTGGCGATTTGTACCAAAGTCCTTTTGGAACATCTTTCTTGTCTTCTGTTGCAGTGGTAATTCCTTTAGTTGTTCTTTTAAACCAAGCCATATTTTTATTGTATAATGTATTGTTGTCAAAATGTATACTGTTTTTATATTATACAATTTACAAAATACAGTTTATAAAGTGTTTACATTGTTTAAGTCAGCAAATGCTTCTTCAAGTCTAGTATTGAAAGTTACTTCTCCTTCACGAACCCATTTTCTTGGATCGTAATATTTTTTATTTGGAGCATCTGTTCCTTCTGGATTTCCTATCTGGGTTTTTAAATAATCAATATTGTTAACCATATAATCGCGAATTCCTTCGGTAAAAGCAAATTGGAGATCGGTATCAATATTCATTTTTACTACGCCATACGAAATTCCTTCTCTTATTTCTTCAACAGTAGAACCAGATCCTCCGTGAAAAACAAAATCTACAGGATTTGATCCGGTATTGAATTTTTTCTGAACATAATCTTGTGAATTTTTTAAGATTTTTGGTGTTAATTTTACATTTCCTGGCTTATAAACACCATGTACATTTCCAAAAGCGGCAGCAATTGTAAATCGTGGGCTAACTTTTAAAAGTTCCTCGTAAGCAAAAGCTACTTCATCTGGTTGAGTATATAATTTTGAACTGTCAACATCTGAATTGTCAACTCCATCTTCTTCACCACCAGTAATACCAAGTTCAATTTCGAGTGTCATTCCCATTTTACTCATTCGAGAAAGGTAGGTTTTACAAATTTCGATATTTTCATGAATTGGTTCTTCCGACAAATCAATCATGTGTGATGAAAAAAGGGGTTTTCCAGTTTCCGCAAAATGTTTTTCGGATGCGTCCAATAATCCATCAATCCATGGTAATAGTTTTTTTGCGCAATGATCAGTATGTAAAATTACAGTTGCGCCATAAGCTTCGGCAAGTGTATGTATGTGTTTCGCTCCAGCTATTCCACCAGCTATTGCCGCTTTTTCGCCAGCATTTGAAAGTCCTTTTCCTGCATTAAACTGAGCTCCACCATTTGAAAACTGGATAATTACAGGAGCTTTTAGTTTTGCTGCAGTTTCTAAAACTCCGTTTATTGTGTTTGATCCAGTTACGTTTACAGCTGGAAGTGCAAATCCTTTTTGTTTTGCATAAGCAAATATGGCTTGAACTTCATCTCCTGTTGCAACTCCGGGTTTAATATTGTGAGACATGAATTAGTTTATTTATAGTTTAGAATACAAAAATAATAATTTCTATTTTTAGAAAGGATAATTAATTCCAATATTTATAACAGATTTCGCAAAATTGAGTTCACGGAACCATTTTTCATTTTCTTCCTTCGCCGGATTATAAGTTTTAAATCCTAAATCCAATCTGATTACAAATAATCCTTGGTCGTATCGAACGCCAAATCCTGTTCCAAGAGCGATTTCTGATAATGATTTTAATCCTTTGAATTTAAAGTTTTCATCGGTTACATCATCAAATACATTCCAAATATTTCCTGCATCGGCAAAAAGTGCTCCATTTATTTTTCCAATCATGTTGAAACGCAACTCACCATTGAATGATAATTTAAAATTTGCTTCGTTAAAATCGTTTACACCACCACTTTTTCCTGGACCTAAACTGTATGGTTGCCAAGCACGATTATCATTAGATCCGCCCGAAAAATAACTTCGTGAGAACGGAATACTTTTAGAATTTCCATAAGGAACGGCTAATCCTGAAAAAGATCGTACTGCAAAAACTCGTTTTCCAGATAAATTCCAATGTTTGATATATTCAAATTCGCCTTTTAAATATTGAGAATATTGAACGTCAAATATTGTGTTAGCACCACCTTGATTTATAATTTGTTTACTTGCTCTAGCAAATATTGATAGTAAATTTCCTGCTGATTCCAATTTTGTTTTTATTGCAAAAAAAGTATTATCATACAAGTCTTTTTTTGTTGATTTTGAATAGTTATAACTAGATGAAAATATCAAGTTATTTTCTGTCAATCTGTTTTTTCGTTCTTCGATACTTCTAACAGCTCTTAAATCGTCCTCTGAAACTGAAGTTGGATTAGCAATTACAGTTCCAATAAATCCATTGGTTCCCGATTCAATAATTAATTGATTAGTTTCAGGATTGAAATAGTCTGGGTTCTTAGGATAATTATTGGCAATTGCATTTAAATTATTGTATGAGGATTTATATATATTGAAATAATTACTCACATTAACATTTTTAATGAACTGAATATTAATTAATTCTAAACGTGCCGTAGTATTTTTTTTAGGCGTCCAATTATAGGAAAAAGAGCTCGAGAAGCTTTGTTTATCTAAACCAATATTCCTCTGTTTTGCTAACCCAATACTGAATGTTGTAAACGGAAGCATGCTTTTTGGAATTATTTTATCACTTTTTATTGGTGCTAGAATTCTCGGGAAATTTAGTTTTGCATCTACTCCAATTTCTGAAATATTAAAGAAATTATTATTCGGATTAGCTTGATCTCGACTTGCACCTACGTTACCGCGAAAACCAATTTCGAAAGTTTCTGCGCCGTTAAATATATTTCGAATACCAAGAGAAGTATTGCCAGAAATTCCAAAATCTTGAATGTTGGAATGAATAAAATCGGCTGCATAACCAAAGCTATATTTTTTTCGTGGGGTTAAATAGATGCTCGCAATTAGTCCGTTACTATCTTTTGGGTCTATTTTGTACTGAATTGTTGGGTAATTAAAAACTTTAAGATTACTTAAATATTTTGTGGTCAAGTTTGAATTTATATCTGAAAAATAATTCCCTTTTTTAATAAAAATAGGATCAGTAATCGCTCTAGGTCTATATTTTAATTTTTTCTCGCTGTATAAATGAACATTTTTATATTCAATACTGTCCGTTATTATGGCAGCTACTTTTCCTGGAATATGATCTGTATAAACATCTACCTTATTGATTTTGTACAATTTAAAAGGTACTGTTCTAGTTGAATCGTTTTCACGAATTGGCTGATCTCTTATAATTAATTTTACATTTATTTTTTTATGAGTATCGATTGTGTCTAAATCGTATAAAATATAATTGGGCTGAAAAAAGTAGGCTCCACTATTTCTGAAATCATACGTAATTCGTGATCTTTCGTTATCAAAATCTTCTGTAAAATATTGGTTTTTAACTTTTATTAACGAGTTGTTTTTCTTTATGTTATATAAAGAATCCAGTACTGGTGTTTTGATACTTGTTTTTAAACTATCAATTAAAAAAGGAGTTCCGAAAGCAATATTGTATTTTAAAATTACTTTTTTAGCCTTAGATGTATCAGTGGTATAGCTTGATTTTACATCAAAAAAACCTCTGTTGAAATAATAAGAGTTTAATCGACCTATTGATTTTTTAGTTTTTATGGAATCTAATAATACAGGTTTCTCACCAGTTTTAATTAAGAATTCATTAATTCCAGAAATAACAAATGATTTGCCAAGTCGGTTTACTTGTTTTTCCGAGAGTAAATTAGTTAAAGTTTTGTGTTTTTGAGGATTTTTATCAAGCCAAACATGATAAACCGAATCACTTTTTTGTCGTGCTAAATTATATAAATGCAATCGCAAACGATATCCTAAAATGGAAGTATTTGGTTTTTGATATAGTTGATATTGAAGATTTTCATCTGTTATATTTTTTTTTCCAGATTTTAATTCTGTTTTTACAAGGAGTCTTTTCCCTTTTGGAATATTCTTTGTAACATCACAGGCAACAATTAGTAGTCCCATTAAAATAAATACTGCTATTTTTGTGATGTTTTTTTTCAAGAGTTGCAAAATTTAATCAAAAGTACATTTTTTCTATGGTTACAAAAAACCAAATTAAACTTATTACGAGTTTACAACAAAAAAAGTTCAGACAAATTAATCAATTATTTATTGCTGAAGGTGTAAAAGTAATTGATGAACTTTTAAAATCAAATTACGAGCTGGAGTACTTGTATGTAACCGAATCTATTTTTGAAAATATAGGATCAAGCATAAAATTTACGATTAATTATGATGCATTAAACAAAATTAGTGCTTTAGCTACTGCTAATAATTGCTTAGCAGTATTTAAAATTCCAGAGCAAAAACCAATAACGACGTCTGGCATTACTGTTGCTCTAGATACCATTAACGATCCTGGAAATTTTGGTACAATTATCCGACTTTGCGATTGGTACGGCATTAATCAAATAGTATGTTCACCTCAAACCGTGGATTTATACAATCCAAAAGTGATTCAAGCTACAATGGGATCAATTTCCAGAGTCAATATTGCTTATTTAAATTTGCACACTTTTTTAAAGCAATCCACTTTGCCCGTTTATGGAACTTTTATGGATGGTGAAAATGTGTATAAACAAAAGTTGCCACACAATGCAATATTGTTGCTTGGAAATGAAGCTAATGGAATTTCTGATGAACTGTTGGATACAATTTCTAATAAAATTGCGATTCCAAGATTTGGAGAGTTGCAAAAAACTGAAAGCCTGAATGTTGCAACTGCAACAGCAATTTTTTTAAGCGAGTTTAAACGAGAATTTTAATGAAATGTAAAGTTTATAAAAATTGCACGAGTTTTTAAAGCATCAATATTTCCCGTCCAAGGACTATTAGGATCGTTATCTCTTATAAGTTCGTCGCTCAATCCAAAAACACCTCTAATAGACGGTGAAAACTTAAAATACTCAGTGTATAAATCAATTCCAAAGCCTAGTTCGTAGTTCCGAGTCCAAGGTTTTACTCGGAAACGTTGTTGTAAATTATCGTCTATAGCTTTCGAATTACTTCCTAAATTTAAAGTAGCCGAAAATCCTCCAAGGAGATAAGGACGAATGTTTCCTATACGTTTTGATGAAAATTTTAAAAGCAATGGGAAATGAATGTATGTAGATTTTACGGGACGTTCAGCATCTAGTTTTTTGGTGAAACCAGAGAAAACTAAATCTCGCTCAGTGTAATACAATCCTGGTTCAAACCGTAAATTTATGTATTCTTGCAATTTTATATCGGCAACAACACCTACATTAAATCCAGTAGTTTTATTAACAAGAATATCTTTTCCGGGTTCAATATAATCTATTTTGAAATCGTAACTATTAAAACCTAAATAATATCCAAAATAGACGCGTTGTTTATCAAAATTTTCAAGATTAATAATTGGGTCTTTACTAAAAATTCCTTTGGATTGAGCTGTAACTTGAATCGTAAAAAAGAATATAAAGTAATAAAATATTTTTTTCATGTGTAAAAACAGATTGAATATTATTTTTTGGAAGCGCTATATATTGTTGCGACACCAAAAGTTTGTGGCATATCCACTACATCTATAAACCCAACTTTACGTAAAATATTGTTTAAAACTTCCCCAAAAGGGAAAAAAGAAGCCGATTCTGATAAATATCCATAAGCCACATTATCTTTCGAAAAAATTTTACCAACTGCTGGTAATATGTATTTTGTGTAAAAAGCATAACCTTGTTTGTATGGGGTTTTTACCGGATTAGATGTTTCTAAAATAACAAAAATCCCTTGTGGTTTTAAAACCCTTAATATTTCAGATAATCCTTTTTCTAGATTTTCGAAATTCCTAATTCCAAACGAAACTGTAATTGCATCAAAATGATTGTCAGGGTAAGGCATGTTTTCTGAATCACCAATTACCATTTCGATAATATTATCGAGCTTTTTATCTCGAATTTTCTTTATTCCTACGTCTAACATTCCTGCAGAAATATCTAAACCTACTATTTTCTTAGCATTTGTTTTAGTCATCAAAATTGCTAAGTCACCAGTTCCAGTTGCGATATCAAGAATATTTTCTGGATTTTTGGCTTGAACAAGTTTTAGCACTTTTTTTCGCCATTGTACATCAATTCCAAAAGAAATTATGCGGTTTAATCCGTCATAGTTACCAGAAATGGTGTCAAACATTTGGGTTACTTGTTCCTTTTTGCCAAGTTTTGAATCTTTATAAGGAGTAATGTTTTTTGACATTTAAATGTGCAATTTTTTGATTTGCGAAATTACTAAATATTTCAATTTTAGAATATCTAGTTTAGTGTGGTGCATCAAATTAAAACTAGAAATAAAATCCTATGGAACCTTTTATTGCAAAATTATTTGCACCAGGAATGTCGCGGTAATTTCCTCTCCAACTGGCATCTAATCTAAAAAATTTAAATATGTTTCCAATACCTGCGCTGTATTCAAAATAAGGTTTTTCGGGAGCTAAATAAGTTAATCCTGATGCATTTATAGCTTTATTTTGTTCTGAAATTGTGCCATAAACTGCTCGTGCCCCTATAATTTCTCGCCAATTTAATTTTCTCATGAATGGAATTCTGGAAAATAACCGACCATTAAAATTATGATCCCATTTTAATGTTGCATATTTATCTGAAACTAGCTCATAAAAATTCAGGTTATTAAAGGTGTTTTCAATTATAAAATAAGTTTGATTTCCCGGAATAATACTCAGCAAACCTAGTGGAACCTTTCCAAATGTTTGTCCAATTTCAAATGTAACATTAGATCTTCCTAAAGGTCCAATTATAATGGGTTGTTTATAATACAACTGCAACCGGTTATAGTTGAAATCACTATTTAAAAGACCTTTAAACCCTTGGCTATAGTTTATAAAAATTCTACTAAATGGAGCTTCAACATTTGTTCTTTCAACTCCATAACCTATAGTTTTTCTGTTTGGTGTAAATTCCAGTTGCAAGTTTACTTCGGCTTGTTTTACCGAGCTTTTTACAGTTGTAAATGTATCGTCTGTGTAATAATTTAAACTAAATTTATCTGAAGCGGATTCTAGAGTTCTAAAGCTAAATCCAGTTTGGATTGTGAAGTTTTTTTTAGGTTCAATCTCTATTGCTACTGATGTTAAATTTATATTGGTCAATTTACCATTACTACCTGTTGTAAAAAGTCCTGATGATGCAAAACTTCTTCCTAAAACATCATTAGTTGTTGTTAAACTTGCACCAATTTGTTCTACATCGCGCCGATTTCCACCTGAAATAATGATTCTATTTTTTTTGTCAATCATCCACTTTCCTGAAAAGCCATATTTGAACTTATTATCTTTAAATCCGTATGCTGTGTAGCCTTGAACTCGCCACAAGTCATTTCTACCAAAATAGGTTCGACCACCAGCTCGCAAGCGTAAACCCTCGACCTCGTTAAACCCAATTGTAGAAAAAACTGGACCGTAATCAAAATTTTTATAATCTATATATCCAGTTCCTAAAATGGATGCCGTGCTGTAAAGTTGTTTGAATCGCTTGACGGTTTTTAGCGTATCTAGGAGTTTATAAACACCAGATTCGTCTTTATTGAGTTTTTCAAACCGATTTTCTTTCCAATATGCATCAGTTCGGTTGTAAATTTCATCATCTAAAAAATTGACTTTTTCTTGATAGAATTTTTCTGGTTTTTCCTCATTAAATTTATGATTTCTAAATAAGGTAGTTCTTTTTCCATAAACTCCTTTTGATTTTTCTTTTTTGCTCAGTACAAAATCAGTCATCATTTGATCTCGAGTCAATAAAAAGACGGAATCATTTTCAACTTCAAATTCTTGTTCGATATAAATTTCTTTTACCCAGTTAATATTAGCACTTTTTGAAACTGCCATATTAATATTTTTTATTGCAAACGTACTGTCGTTCACCCAAAAATCGCCTTTAAAAGTAAGTTCGTTTTTTCGTCTAGGATAAAAAACAATATTATAACACCATTTTTTATCAATAAACGAACTGTCTGTTAACACATAATTATAAACGTCAATTCCGGTAGTTGATAGTGGACTTGTAAAGCTTTTATCAAAAAAGTTTAAATAGTTGTTGTAAATATTGTAATCGTTATATAAATCTTTAATAAACGCATTAATTCCATCTCCGTTTGTGAGTCCAGAATTTTTATTGGCTTTAATAACTTCTTTAACTTTTTTTAATTTATTATCACCATAGACATCATATAATGCCTCATTTATAAAAACAGGCAAATAGGTTTTTCCCGTAATTTTAGATGTGTCAAGTTTTTTAAATACAAACTCCATTCCTTTAAAAATGCTACTTTTCATAAAGGTACTATCAATAGAGTTTAAGTCAAACTCTACCTTTTCATATTTTTCATAAGCGTATTGATCAAATATATTCAATCCGTTTTTGCGCTTTCGTGCCCAAATTTTTCTTAAAATATCTAATGCAGGATTATTTTTTTTGGATGTTTTACCATTAAATATTACAACTTCTTTAAGCATTTGCTCTTCTGTAAGAATAATTTTTAAATCATAATTTACTGCTTTTGGTAAATCATATTCACGATTGTTATAACCTACAAATGCAACTACTACCGTGTTATAAGTATTTTTTGATTCCAAATAAAATCGACCATTCTCATCTGTGATAATTCCCTCATTAGAACCTTTAAAAACTACGTTTGCGTAGGCAACGGGTTTATTTTTTTTATCAATAACAACACCACTAATTTTTGTTTGAGCAAAAAAAGTTCCTGTAAAGGAGATTACAATTAGCAGCAAAAGATATTTTATTTTATACATATTTGATTAATCTGATAATGAAAAAAAACTTCATCATGTTTTGGAATGATGAAGTTGTAATCTTATTAATTAAAATTATTTATACAGTACTTTTTTAACTGCTTTAACAACTTCGTCTGCGTTTGGCAACCATTCTTTTAATAATGTTGGAGAATAAGGTGCTGGTGTGTCTGCAGTTGTAACTCTGTAAATTGGTGCATCTAAATAGTCAAATGCTTTTTGCTGAACCATATAAGTTATTTCCGACGCAACACTTGCAAAAGGCCATGCTTCCTCAAGAACTACAAGTCTATTTGTTTTTTTTACAGAGGTCAAAATTGTTTCATAATCCATTGGACGAACTGTTCTTAAATCGATTATCTCGCAGGATATACCTTCTTTTTCAAGTAAATCGGCTGCAATAAAAGCTTCTTTGATAATTTTTCCAAAAGACACTATGGTTACATCGGTACCTTCTCTTTTAATATCAGCAACTCCCAGCGGTATCGTATAATCTCCTTCTGGAACTTCGCCTTTATCGCCATACATTTGTTCTGATTCCATGAAAATAACAGGATCATTATCTCGAATTGCTGCCTTTAATAAACCTTTTGCATCATAAACATTTGATGGAACGACTACTTTTAAACCTGGCGTATTTGCAAACCAATTTTCAAATGCTTGCGAATGAGTTGCTCCAAGTTGACCTGCAGAAGCCGTTGGACCTCTAAAAACCATAGGCATTGGAAATTGTCCAGCACTCATTTGGCGCATTTTTGCCGCATTATTTATAATTTGATCAATACCTACTAACGAGAAATTGAATGTCATGTATTCTACAATAGGTCGGCAACCATTCATAGCGCTACCAACAGCAATTCCGGCAAAACCAAGTTCTGCAATAGGAGTATCAATAACTCTTTTTGGGCCAAATTCATCAAGCATTCCTTTGGATGCTTTGTACGCACCATTGTATTCTGCAACCTCTTCACCCATTAGATAAATTGACTCATCGCGACGCATTTCTTCACTCATTGCTTCACAAATCGCTTCTCTAAACTGTATCGTTCTCATAATTTAATTCGGTTTTTAAAATCTAATGCTTTTGTGGAAATTTATTGAACTGCAAAAGTAAATATTTTAAATGATAAATAATTTTTTTTAGAATATTTTGTATTTTGTTTTAATGAAAACAATAAAATGCACTTTTATGCATCATTTTTTTCTTCTTCTTCTTCTTTTTCTTCTTCTTCTTTCAGGATGTTTTCTAAATCCTCATATTCTTTTTGAAGTTCAATTATTTCATGTTCCGATTTTTTTTCAATATTTACTATCGCATTACTTGCTTGATCGTGTGATAAAATAAGTTCATTTAATTTTATTTGTAAAGAAGCAGAAAAATGATTGAACGTTTTTTGGATTATAAATAGACTCAAAAAAGTCACAGCTTGAATAATATCACCAATTAAATTAGTGGCAATTACGGCATTATAATTTCGATGTAGTATCCAAAACGTAATTAAAATTACAGCGATAAAAAAAATTATGGAATTACCGAGCAAGAACGAACCGTAACTGGTAATTTTTTCAAAAAATCGTTCGAAAGCTCTATATTTTTGTTTAATACGTTCCATACTATTTTATATTATGAATGATTATAAAATTTTTTGATTTTAAATGGTATGGTTACTTTATAACAAATATTTTGCCATAAATAAATAGTATTTTAGTTAGTTTACATACGTGAAGAATGTATGTTTTAGTTTTTAATAAAAAAACATTGTACTAAAAAAGACCGTTTATTTCAGCATTGATCTTGTTTATAACATATCCCAAATCTTCTGGATTATTAACAAAATCAAGGTTGTCGACATCAATTATAAGTAATTTACCTTTATTATAACCCGTTATCCAAGCTTCATAACGCTCATTTAAACGGCTTAGATAATCTATAGAAATTGTGTTTTCGTATTCACGGCCTCGTTTATGAATTTGAGATACTAAATTAGGAATTGAACTTCGCAAATAAATTAATAAATCTGGAGCAGCAACAAGGCTTTCCATAAGTTCAAATAAAGAAGAATAATTTTGAAAATCACGGTTTGTCATTAAGCCCATAGCATGAAGATTAGGAGCAAAAATATGAGCATCTTCATATATTGTTCTATCTTGAATTATTTTTTTACCACTTTCTCTTATTTGTAAAACTTGTCTAAAACGACTGTTTAAAAAATAAATTTGAAGGTTAAAAGACCATCGTTCCATCTGATGATAAAAATCGTCTAAATAAGGGTTGTCAACAACATCTTCATAATGAGGTTCCCACTTAAAATGTTTTGCTAACGATTGTGTTAATGAGGTTTTGCCTGCGCCTATATTTCCTGCTATTGCTATGTGCATTATGGTATTGTTAATTTATAATTTGTAATTCCTTCGGTGGTAAAAATAGATAAAATTTGGTCTTTGTAATAAAATTTTTTTAACGATTTTTCAATCCCTTTAATTTTATACAGTTTATCTAAATTTCGATCTTTTACAAAGAGATTATTTTCCATTTGATACAGAATGTGGTTTCGATCTAGCAGTTGCAAATTCTTATTAGCTTCAATTTTTCCATTTAAAAAAACGTTTCCAAATATGGTACAAGTTAACCATTGGTTTTGAGCATCTACCCAATTGAAATAATTAAAATCGGTTTGATAATAGGAAAATGTTTCCTTTATTGGCACACCTAAATTTTTATAAGTATTTGCGTTTAAATCGTACAATCCTATTTGTTGATTTAAACTGTTATAAACCCAAAGCTGGTTTTGAGCAGAAATACCTATTGATGATGCAACTATTGGAATTTCACTTTTTGAAAATTGAATATTTTGAATCTCATTTAATTGATTGTCCAAAACAATAACTGAATTGAATTGTTCATAAAACAAAATAATCTTTAAGGGATTTGTAATGTCAACTTTAGCTAGTTTACCGTAAGTTAGATTTTGATATTGCATCGTTATTGAATCTGCTTTTTTGAAAAGAATATCATTTTTTTGATAAAAACAATTTCCAAATCCGTCACAACCAATAAAATAATCTGCATCAAATTTTACAGTATTAAGTTCAGTAACAGAAATAATATTTTCTTGACTGTTAGCATCAGCAAAAATTAAAATCAATATGTAACAAATAAGACATTTCATAGTTTGGCTAAATTAAACTAAACCAATTAATAAATGAAAAGTCTAATAAAATAAATTTAACAAATAGTTAGTAACAATACTAAGTTCGAATCGTCATATTTGTTACAATCTAAATAAATAGAATCAAAATGAAAAAAATATTCTTTACTCTCATAATTTTTACTGCTTATTTTAATTCTTTTGCTCAAAAAGATTTCCAAGGAATGGCTGTGTATGAATCGAAAACTAGTACAGCCGACTTCAAAAAACGCTTTGAGGGAAACAAAGATATTACGCCCGAAATGCAAAAAATGATTGAAGAACGAATGAAAAAAGTTTTTGAAAAAACTTTTATTTTAAATTTTGATAAATCAGCATCTATTTATAAAGAAGAAGAAAAATTAGATCCTACTGCTGGACAAAATGGTGGTGGAATGCGAATGATGATGAATTCAATGTCTGGCGGTGGAGGTACTTTTTATAAAAATGTGAAAGAAAAGGCTTATACAGTAGATAAAGAATTTATGGGTAAAGAATTTTTAGTTAAAGATTCATTGCCAAAACTAAATTGGAAATTAGAGCAAGAAACACGAGTTATTGGAGGTTATACCTGCTATAAAGCTACAGCAGTTAAGGAAGCTAGTAAATCTGATTTTAGAAATTTCAGACCTAAAAATGATGATGATAAAAAAGCGAACACAGCAAAATCTGACGATAAAGATAAAAAAACAAACTTTTTAGAAGGATTAGACATCCCAAAAGAAATTACCATTACCGCATGGTACACACCAGAAATCCCTGTAAATCAAGGTCCAGAAAGTTACTGGGGTTTACCAGGTTTAATTTTAGAAGTAAATGACGGAAAAACAACGGTGTTATGTTCTAAAGTCGTAATGAATTCTAAAGAAAAGGCAGATATAAAAGCACCAACAAACGGAAAAGTGATATCTCAAAAAGAATATGATGAAACGGTAATCAAAAAAATGAAAGAAATGCAGGAAATGAATCAAGGTCAAGGTGGCGGAATGCGTTTTGGAAGATAAAATTTTAACAGCCAATAATTCTTAATATACTCGACATTCCTTTTTTAGATTTTTATAATGAAAAATTTTACAATTTTTATTTTAATTCTTTTTTACTCCTTTTCTTTCTCACAAAATATTCGTTTTGAAGGAATAATTTTCGAAACGGGAAAAACTCCATTAGAAATGGCAAACGTAATGGCTGTAAACCAAGTTACTAAAGCCATGGATGCCTATGCAATTACAAACGACAAGGGGAAATTTTTGTTAAATCTGAAACCAAATACTAGCTATACAATTAAGCTGAGCTATATAGGAATGCAAAATAAAGAAATTACGGTTGTTACCAAATCGGAAAATATTACTCAAAATATCCCGATGGAAGTTGCCGACAACACTTTAGATGAGGTTGAAATTGTTCGCGAAATGCCAGTTTCTATTAAAGGAGATACTATAGTTTACAATGCCGATTCCTTTAAATCAGGAACTGAACGAAAACTTGAAGATGTCTTAAAAAAATTACCAGGTGTTGAGGTAAATGCCGATGGTGAAATTCAAGTTGAAGGAAAAAAAGTTTCTAAATTAATGGTAGAAGGCAAAGATTTTTTTGATGGAGATACTAAACTTGGAGTTAAAAACATTCCTGCTGATGCTATTGATAAAGTACAGGTTTTAAGAAATTACAACGATGTTGGTGCTCTCAAAGGATTAGAAAATAATGAAGAGAATGTAGCAATGAATATCAAATTAAAATCTGGCAAAAAGAATTTTTGGTTTGGCGATATGACAGCAGGTATTGGTGTTGGACATACAGATAGTCGGTATTTGATAAATCCCAAATTATTTTATTACAGTCCAAAATATAGTGTTAATTTAATTACAAATTATAATAATATAGGAGAATTGCCTCTCACAATTCAGGATTATTTTAAGTTCACAGGTGGTTTTAGAAGTTTCATGAAAAAAGGTGGAAGTAACTTTAATGTTGCATCAAACGATTTGGGTATTGCCTTGCTCCGTAATGATAGAGCAAAAGAAATCGAAACCCGTTTTGGAGCCACAAATTTTGCTTACAATGTCTCTAAAAACTGGAGTTTAAGTGGTTTCGGAATTATTTCATCATCAATTACTGATTTAGAAACAGTTTCAAGAAATAAACGGACAGATGTTAGCAGAAATCCTGATGGTTCGGTACAAAATACTTTTACAACCAATCAAAACACACAAGAAGTTGCCCATCAAAAAAGCGATTTTGGACTTTTTAAATTAACTTCTACTTACAAACCCAATACAAAGCTACAGTTTGATTACGACATTTTAACAAAACTTTCAAAGCAAGAAGAATTAAATAATTTAGCAACTCAATCGACCACTATTTCAACTGGTTTGCCAACTTCAAATAACGATCAAATTATAAATTCTGTCAAAAAGCAAAATCCTTTCTCGGTTAATCAAAATTTGAGTTTGTATTATACAAAAAATGAAAAGAATATTTTCGATTTTGAAGTGCAACATTTATATCAGGATCAAAATCCGTTTTATAATGCAAATTTGGGTACAAATCCGTTTCCAAATACTATTATACCCATCTCACCAATAGGAAATCTTGGAATTCAAGATGGAAATTTGAGATACGACTTAAATCAAAATCGATTTATTAAAACAAATAAAATCGATTCGAAGTTAGATTATTATTATATGCTAACTCCTAAAAGCAACGTCAATATCACTATAGGAAACACCTATTCGTACCAAAATTTTAAATCTGATATTTTTCAAATTTTAGATAACGGAAATGTAAATTCCATGTCTGCTAATTCTAAAAATGATGTGAAGTATGCTTTTAATGATTTGTTTTTAGGATTACATTATAAGTTTTTATATAAAAAATTTACAATCACACCAGGAGTTTCTTTTCATACTTACAGTACCAATAATGATCAACAAGAAACTAATTTTAAACAAAATTTTACTAGGATTTTACCCGATTTTTACGCCTTATATCAGTTGAAAAAAGCAGAAACGCTAACCTATAATTTTTCGTTTACAAACGATTTTACTGATATTAATCAACTAGCAACTTCTTATGTGTTGTCAAATTATAATAGTTTGTTTCGAGGAAATCGAAGTTTGGAAAATGCAACTTCTCAAGTTCATTCTTTAAGATATTTTAAATATAACATGTTTAATTTTGAAAATATTTTTGCAAATGCAACTTACACAAGACGTGTAGATGCTGTAAAAACTAATGCAATTTTTAATGGAATAAATCAGTCGTCAGTACCTTATAATTCAAATTTTGCCGACGAAACGCTTTCGGGTTTTGGTAATTATGGACGTTCTTTTTTAAAGAACTATAAAGCATCTGTAGGTTTAAATTTAAACTGGTCAAAGTTTAACAATATTCAAAATGCAAGTGCAATAAGTACAGAAAGTTATACTCAAAGCTACACGCTAAAGGCATCTACAAATTATAAAAATTTGCCTAATTTAGAGTTGGGTTATAATTATCTGATTAATAAATATAGTGGCAACACATTTTACACTGATGCACCTTCTGCAAAAGTAGATTATTACTTTTTGAAAAGTTTTTCTTTCGTGTCTGAATATACTTTTTATCATTATCGTAATAAAGATAAAACTTCAAATAACGAGTATGACTTTTTATCGGCAAGTTTGATCTATCAAAAAACTAAAGATAGTAAGTTAGAGTACAAAATAGCTGCAACAAATTTATTAAATACTACATCTTTAAATGACGATAGTTTTACGCAGTTTTCAACCAGAACATCACAGTATACAGTGCAACCGCGATATATAATTTTCAGTTTGAAGTATAATTTATAAGTCATGACTGAAAAAGAAAAAATGCTTTCTGGTGAATTTTATTTTGCAAACGACAAGGAGTTAATTAAGGATCGTATCAAAGCAAAAAAATTACTTCAAAAATTGAATGTTACAGAATATGTAATGAATGGAAATGCGCGTCAAATTTTAAGAGTTTTATTGCCAAATGCAAATAAAAAAATTTATGTAGAATCTCCATTTCATTGTGATTATGGATACAATATTAATTCGGGCGAAAATGTATATTTTAATGTAAATTGTGTAGTTTTGGACACCATGAAAATTGAAATAGGCGAAAATGTATTTTTTGGACCAGGTGTACATATTTATACTGCGACGCATCCTTTAAATCCTATCGAAAGACGCACATTAGAATTTTCAAAATCTGTAACAATAGGAAATGATTGCTGGATTGGAGGGAACACAGTTATTTGTCCAGGTGTAAAAATTGGAAATGGTTGTACAATTGGTGCGGGAAGTGTGGTTACAAAGAATATTCCTGCTAATTCATTGGCTGTAGGAAATCCTGCAAAGGTTATTCGAAAATTAGATTAAAAAATCGTAAGAATTATTAATTCACTTTTACAAATCCAGAAGTAACCTTTGCTCTTTCAACTACAGCTTCTATTGGGGTTTCTAAGGAATCATAAGTCAGGGAAATACCCATTCTTCTGAAAGGTCTCGAGGTAGGTTTTCCGAAAATTCTGAAATCAGTTTTTGGTTGAGATGCTATTTTTTCTAATCCAGAATAAGTGGGATTATTACTATATTCTGTTGCTAAAATTACGGCACTTGCACCTGCTTTTTCAAGTGTTATTTCATTTATTGGTAAACTTAAAATAGCCCTTAAATGTAATTCGAATTCGTTAAAATTTTGAGTTCCTGCTAAAGTAACCATTCCGGTATCGTGAGGTCTTGGGGATAATTCTGAGAAATAAACTCCATCATCTGTCAAAAAAAATTCAACGCCAAATAGTCCTGCGCCACCTAATGCTTCGGTGATTTTTGAAGCCATTTTTTGTGCTTCAAATAAATCTTTTTCAGAAATATTTGCTGGTTGCCAACTTTCTTGATAATCGCCACGTTCTTGCCGATGACCAATTGGTGCGCAAAATAATGTTGGATTTCCATTTTGGACTACGGTTAGCAATGTAATTTCTGAATTGAATTTCACGAAGGCTTCAACAATTACCTCTACAACGTCACCTCGTGAACCTTCTAAAGCATAATTCCATGCTTTTTGTATATCATCTTCACATTTTATTGTGGATTGTCCTTTTCCAGACGAACTCATAAGTGGTTTTACCACGCACGGAATTCCAATTTCTAAAACAGCATTTTGTAATTCATTGGCTGTAGTTGCATACAAATATGTTGCAGTTTTAAGTCCCAATTCTTTCGAAGCTAAATCTCGTATAGCTTTTCTATTCATTGTGAAATTTGCTGCTTTCGCAGAAGGAACTACTTTTATTCCTTGTTTTTCATAGTCATAAAAGCGTTCAGTTCTAATGGCTTCTATTTCGGGAACTATAAAATCAGGTTTGTGTTTCGCTACAATTCGATCTAACGCTATTCCGTCAAGCATATTAATTACTTCAAAACCATGAGCAACTTGCATGGCTGGAGCATTTTCATAATTATCTACAGCAATAATTGTTTGACCAATTCGTTGTGCTGCAATCGCAAATTCTTTTCCCAACTCTCCCGATCCTAATAATAAAAATAAAGCCATATTATTTTACGCTAAAACTTCTTTAATTCTTCGCAATGCTTCGATTAATAATTCTTCACTTGCCGCGTATGAAAACCGAATACAATTAGGATTTCCAAAGGCATCACCAGTTACAGTTGCCACATTTGCTTCCGAAAGTAAAAACATCGAAAAATCGTCAGCATTTTTAATTAATTTATTTTTTACAATTTTTCCGAAAAACGAAGACACATCGGGAAAAACATAAAAAGCTCCTTCAGGAACGTTGATTTTTAATCCAGGAATTTCTTTTATCAATTTTACAACTAAATCTCTTCGACTGTGAAAAGCATCCACCATATATTTTAAAACACTAGGATTAGCGTCTAAAGCTGTAATTGTTGCTCGTTGAGCAATAGAATTTGCTCCTGAGGTAACTTGCCCTTGCATTTTTGTGCAGGCTTTTGCAATAAATTCTGGTGCGCCGATATAACCAATTCTCCAACCGGTCATTGCAAATGCTTTGGCAACTCCATTAACCGTTATTGTTCGTTCAAACATTCCTGGAATTGAGGCAATACTGCAAAAAGTGCCAGAAAAGTTGATGTGTTCATATATTTCATCTGCAACAATATAAACATGAGGATGTTTTTCTAAAACTTTTGCCAAGGCTGTAAATTCTGCTCTGGAGTAAACAGATCCGCTTGGATTACAAGGCGAACTGTACCAAATCATTTTAGTTTTTGGAGTTATAGACCCTTCTAACTGTTCGGGAGTCATTTTGAAATCGTTTTCAATAGTAGTAGGAACTTCTACTGGAATACCACCACTTAGTTTGATAATTTCTGAATAAGAAACCCAAAATGGTGCTGGTAAAACCACTTCGTCACCGTCATTAAGTAAAACTTGGGCCACATTATATAAAGATTGTTTTGCACCTGTCGAAACTACAATATTGGCAGGTTTGTAATCTAAATTATTGTCTCGTTTAAATTTTCGACAAATAGCTTCTTTCAATTCTAAATAACCATCAACAGGCGAGTAGGTAGAATAATTTTCATCAATTGCTTTTTTAGCTGCATCCTTAATAAAATCTGGAGTATTAAAATCGGGTTCGCCAAGACTCAAACTAATTATGTCTTTTCCTTGTGATTTTAATTCTCTGGCTAAGGCTGCCATTGCTAATGTTTGAGAAGTCGATAAATTGTTAATTCTGTCCGATAGTGGATTCATTTCGTTTATGTTGAGGTTTTTATTAAGTATAAGAAAATCTGTAAATTGTGTTTGTAAAAATAAAAAAATCCCAAGAATTTTCTCGGGATTTTTCATTTAATATTATGCTACTTGTGGTTGTTGACCTAAATCTCTTAGATGTTTATAATGTGCTAAAACTGCACTTCGCATGGTTTTGAATTCATTATAAGGCAAATTACACTCTTTTGCCGTTTGTTTCACAAACTCAGCTATTTTACTGTAATGAACATGACTAATATGTGGATATAAATGATGTTCCACTTGATGATTTAAACCACCAGTAAACCAATTTATAATTTTATTTTTTGGGGCAAAATTAGCAGTGGTGTACAGTTGATGGATAGCCCAAGTATTTTCCATTTCGCCTACTTCATTTGGAACAGGATTAGTAGTTTCGTCTACAACATGAGCTAACTGAAACACAATACTCAAGATTAAACCAGCTGTATAATGCATTGCTGTAAAACCAATAAGAACTTTCCACCATGATATACCTAAAACCATTGGAATAACAATCCAAACTCCAAAGTAAATTAGTTTTGAAATAACCAGTGTAGTCCATAGTATTTTTGGGCTTTTAGGCTCACCATACGATAATTTTCTTTTAAGATATTGTCCCATTTGTTTAAAATCGGTGGTCAAACACCAATTGAATGTGAGCAATCCGTAAAGGAAAAATGAATAATAATGTTGAAATTTATGAAATGATCGCCACTCGGCTTGTTTGGTAAAACGGATTATTCTTCCAGCATCTAAATCTTCATCATGTCCGTGAATATTTGTGTACGTATGATGCAAAACATTATGTTGAACTTGCCAGTTGTAAACATTTCCAGCTAAAATATAAATAGTGCCACCCATAAATTTATTCACCCAATTTTTATTGGAAAATGATCCATGATTTCCGTCGTGCATTACATTCATTCCAATTCCCGCCATGCCAACACCTATAAGTATTGATAGCGATAAGAAAACCCAAAAAGGCATGTTGGTTAAAGAGATTATTAAAAAGTAAGGAGCAAGGTAAACAGTGAACAAGATAATTGTTTTTAAGTGCAATTTCCAGTTACCAGTTTTGGATATATTATTATCTTTAAAATAATTATTAACACGAGAATTCAAAGTTCTAAAAAACTTCAAACTATCTTGTTTAGAGAAAGTTGGCATTGTGTTTTCCATAAATATGCTTAATTTTTACAAAGATAAATATTAATTATATTGGACAAGTGTTAAATATCAAAATAATTATACGAATCAAATGTAGTATTTTTGTTAAAATTTATGATTAATGGAAGAAATTTTAATTCAGTTTCCCGATATTACACCAACTCAAATAGGTCAGTTTGAACAATTAGAATATTTATACAATGATTGGAATTCTAAAATAAACTTAATTTCAAGAAAAGATATTGATGAGTTGTACACGAAACATGTGTTACATTCGTTAGCGATTGCTAAAATTCAAAATTTTAAAGCTGGAACTTATGTCTTAGATGTAGGTACTGGTGGTGGATTTCCAGGAATTCCATTAGCTATTTTGTTTCCAGAAACACGTTTTTATTTAATAGATGTTATTTTAAAAAAGATAAATGTTGTAAAAGCTGTCGCGGAAAGTTTACAACTAAAAAATGTTAAAGCAGAACAAATAAGAGCTGAAAATGTGAAAGGCGATTTTGATTTTATAATCAGCAGAGCCGTTACCAACATGCCCGATTTTGTTTCATGGATAAAAGACAAAATCAAAAAGACCAATAAACACGATTTGAAGAATGGGATTTTATATTTAAAAGGTGGTGACTTGACTGAAGAGTTAAAAGATTTCCCTAAAGCAGTTGAGTATAATATTTCTGATTTTTTTAAAAATGACTTTTTCGAAACTAAAAAAGTGGTTCATGTACCATTAAAATTTAAAGTTTAAATATAAATTTTATAATTTAAAAATCCACTTAGAATTCATAATCCAAGTGGATTTTTTATTAAAATTTATTGGGTCTATTCTTTAATTAATTTTTTTGTAACGCTTCCAAGTTCGTTAGAAATAGATAAAACATAAACTCCATTTGACAAAGAAATGGGAATTTCAAAATTGCCATTGATGTTTTGATTGTTTAAGGAATAAATAGTTTTTCCTAAAATATCAGTTATTGAAACAGAAGCTCCATTAATTTCATAATCAGTATGAATTTTTATTTCATTTTGAATAGGATTTTGGATTGAAACTCCAGAGAAAATCACATTATTTTGGGTTGCTAAAGCAGGATTTAAAATTTCGTTTAATACAAAAGCAACATTATCAGGATTTAAAGTGATGTGGTTTTCATTTACTGAAGGAATAGAATATGCAGCAAATGGCGTAATTGAACTCGACGTAACGTTAGAATATAAATTATTAACATTTGATATCGCCATCGAGCTTAAAGTAGGTATAAAATCGAAATATTGAATTTGTAAATTAGCCAAAAATTCGGTTAAAATAGCATTTCCTGTCGCAGCACTCGAGAGTGAATTCATATCAAAACGTCCACCTGGAGCCGAATCTAAACCGTTTGTAAACGATGGACTTCTTGAGGTTGACGCACTTTCATAACCTGTAATCCAAAATCCAAAAATGCTTTGTTGTCCTCTAAAATGACTTACTTCAAGATTTGTATTTGCCAGTGGTGTAAAATTTAAATTGATAATAGCGCGTTGTGTTGTTGTAACATTAAATGTGTGATTCATAACTTCCATTCCTGGAGTTCCAGTCATTGTTCCGTTTCCAGCACCATTTGCAATGGCAATATTCCGAGTTGTTAGTGGAAATCCCATGGTATTTAGTTCGGTTTGAAAAGCATTTCTGTAATTTGGACAACCTACTGGCAATAATGCACTATTTGGTGAAGTATTAAATTCTGTTGCGCTTCCAGTTTGTAAATGTCCTTCAAAATGATCCAGCAACATTTCACGTCCAGCGGGACTTTTCAGCATTCCGTTTACAATAGTTTGCACAGAAACATTTCCAAGTGGACCATAAGCCATGTAATTAAACAGATGTTGAAAACCTATTGGAACATTTGCTCCTAAATGAGGCGAATCGAACGAAATATATAATCGAGTGTCTGGATTTAAACTGTTTTGTTCCATGTAACGCAAAGCATATCTAGAAATTAAACCTCCCATACTTGGACCAATAACTACATTTTTAGTGGTGCCAATTTTTAATGCATTGATTTGATTAATTAATTCTACCAGAATCATCGCATTTCGTTGAATATAATCCACACCGCCATCAATAACTGTTGTAGTTCCAGGTCGAGTATAAGTAGGAAAATTTAAAACAACAACATCAAAACCTTGTGCTCGAAGTTGATCTCCAAGATTTCCTCCTGATGTTCCATTGTTTAATAAAGAATAAATTGCTGCAATATTTCTGCTGTCACCTGGATCAAAACCATCTAATAAAAAAATCGGTTTATCTAGAATACCATCAACGGTATCTGGAAAAATTTGATATTCTCCTTGACCTAAAAAAGATGCAGTTTCTCCATAACCTTGATACGGAATTGTTGCTGTAATGGTATTAATTACATTTACACTTTGGGTTGAATTATTTTTATTGACTGTAGTCAAACTAGTATTATCAATCTCAAAAACATTTGATTGCGTGACATATTCCCCATTAGAAAATGTAATTTTAAAATTTAAAATGTTAGTCCCATTTTTACTAAAATTAACTTTAAATGCCTGATCCAGTATTATAGTTTTCCAATTTTTAGAGTCGTTTAATGAAATTGAAACAGTATTTAAAACTCTATTTGTTGTATTAAAAATCAAATTACTTTTTAAAATAAATTCAACCTGTTTATTTTTAGATTTTTGTAATAATGTTCCAATTAAATTTAAAGAATGAAGTTCAAATGGATAACTATTAGGTTTAATTTCCATTTGATTAAATGCATTTATAAAAACATTTTTAGAATCAATTTCAGACTTTTTAATAGTTTCAAAATCAGTTATTAATATAGATAACGGAATCTGATTGTGTCCAAAACCTAAATTTGATTCTTCCTGAATAGTTCCCAAAACAGGTAATCTGTTGTCAAAATCTGCTCGTTGCATTTCATGATAAACTTGTAAGAAATTATTTGTTGAAACAGATGTGGTATTTAAATTTGTAGCATCCGAAAGTCCAAAAACGCGGTCATAAAGTATGTGCGTATTTGTTTTGCTTTTTAATGAATTATAAACTTTATCTTGGCTAAAACCACTTAAAGCGAATGTCAAGATAAAAAGTAGAGTAATTTTTGATTTCATAATTTTTTGTTTTGAAAATCGAATATACAAAAAATTAAGAATAAGCATAATAAAAAACTCCAAACTTTAGAATTTGGAGTTTTGAACTAATTTTTTAAAACGGATTCAATCATCTTATCTTTCTTCAGAATTATTTGATAATATTGATTTTCACCAAAAAGTTGTCGGGCAAACTCGGCAGTTAAATAACGATTTACAATTTCATTATTTTTCCCAAAATTAAATTGCAATCCGTTTTTAGATAAATATTTTTGAAAACTAGCGTTATATAACGTATTGTTTTCCATTTTTAATTGAAAATCTTGAAAACTGAGCCCTTTTAAAAAATTATTTTTTTGATCTAGTTCTTCAAAAACAAAATGGCCAACAACTCCCGATTGTAAAATATATTCTAAGCTTTCCCAGCCTTTTTCCACTTCCAGTGGGACAAAAACATCAGGAACAATGCCACCACCACCATAAACTATTCTTCCTTTTTTGGTTTTAAATTTTAGCGAATCGGCAATTTTTATTTTGTCTTTTGCGTATAATTCTCCATTTTCAAATCGATCTTCCGATTCTTTGTAATAATCTTTACTATCCCCTTTTGTGTATGCTTTTTGTATGGATCTTCCACTTGGCGTATAATATCGTGCAATTGTTAAGCGCACTGCTGAGCCATCGTCAAAATCCATTTCGCGCTGTACTAAACCCTTCCCAAAAGATCTTCTCCCTATAATTGTTCCTCTATCATTGTCTTGAATTGCACCGGCCAGTATTTCGCTTGCTGATGCTGAATTTTCGTCTATTAAAATGGCAACTTTCCCAGTTTCAAAATCACCAATATCTGTAGCAAATGTTTTCTCGATACTACCTTTTTTATTTTTCGTGAAAACTATCAGTTCATTGTCTTTAAGTAATTCATCGGCTATTTGACTAGCCACTTCCATAAATCCACCGCCATTTTCTCGTAAATCAATTACTAAAGAGTTTATATTGCTTTTTTTTAATTGCAACAAAGCCTTATGGAATTCAGTACCAGTGGTTTCTGCAAATCGATTTATTTTAATATATCCTGTAGTTTTATTTATTAAAATAGCAACATCAATACTTTTTATTGGGATTACATCTCGTTTGACTCTTATTTTGAGTATTTTGTTTTCCGATTTTCTAAAAATAGTCAACATCACTTCTGAATCCTTTTCCCCCTTAAGCTTGCTGTACAAAACTTTATTTTCTAATTTTTTACCAAATAATTTAAAGTTATCAGCATATAAAATTCGGTCACCTTCTTTGATACCCGCTTTTTGTGCAGGTCCATTTTCTATTGGTTTTATAATCGCGATGGAATCGTTATAAGTATAAAAATTTACGCCTATCCCAACAAAATCTCCTTTCATGTTTTCAGCTACTGCAGTTTGCTCACTAGCTGGAATGTAAACTGAATGTGGATCTAAATTTGCAAGTATGTTTGTTACTGTTAAATTTACTATCGAGTCAGTTTTGACATCATCAACATATTCTGTATCAATAAAATTGATTAGTTTATTCAACTTAGTTTTGTAGTCATTCTTACCACTGTCAACAGTTGAAGTTGGATAATTTATAAATCCACCAATTAAAATACCAAGAGAAACACAGGTAAAAAAAAGTAACGGGATGTAAGTTTTTTCAATTTTCATTATTGTAATTTGTAACTTTTGATATCAAAATTGACAATAAATTATTGTAGTAGTATATTATTTAACCTAAATTTTCAATTTGTTCTACTAGTACTCCTGCTTTTACTAAAAAATCTATTCCAGAAGTATCCTGATATCTTGTTTGATAAACCACACGTTTTATGCCCGATTGATGAATTAGTTTACTGCATTCTTTGCATGGGGAAAGAGTAATGTATAAGGTGGCGTTTTCACAAGATTGCGTTGATCGAGCAACTTTTAAAATTGCATTTGCCTCTGCGTGCAAAACATACCATTGTGTTAAGCCGTTATCATCTTCACAACAATTTTCAAATCCAGATGGCGTTCCATTATATCCATCAGAAATAATCATGCGGTCGCGAACTATTATGGCGCCTACTTGTTTGCGTTTGCAATAGGAAAGTTTTCCCCATTCGGTAGCAATTTTTAAATAGGCTTTATCGTATTTATTTTGTTTAAGGTCGGTCATTTTTGTTTGCAATTCAATCTTTTAAGGTATAACTTTAACAATTATATCGTAAATATACTAAATTTGAAATGGATTTTTTAAACTAAAAAAAGCCTCATTAAAGTAAATGAGACTTTTTAAAGTTATTTTTAAACTATTTTTTACAATCCAAAAGCTGTTTTTACTTGGTCAACAAAATCTAGTTTTTCCCAAGTAAATAAATCTACCGATACCGTTTTTGTTAAACCACCAGGTGCTGAAAAAGTTTTGGTAACTGTTTCTGGTTTTCTGCCCATGTGTCCATAAGCAGCAGTTTCGCTATAAATTGGGTTTCTAAGTTTCAATCGTTGTTCAATAAAGTAAGGTCGCATATCAAAAATAGCTTCTACTTTGTTGCTGATTTCTCCATCGGTAAGGTTTACTTTTGATGTTCCGTAAGTTACTACATTAATGGATGTTGGTTTTGCAACACCTATTGCGTAGGACACTTGAACTAAAACTTCGTCACACAATCCTGCAGCAACTAAATTCTTTGCAATATGACGGGTTGCATATGCGGCGCTTCTGTCAACTTTACTTGGGTCTTTTCCAGAAAATGCTCCACCACCATGAGCTCCTTTTCCTCCATAAGTATCCACAATAATTTTTCTGCCAGTTAAACCAGTATCACCATGAGGGCCACCAATTACAAATTTTCCAGTAGGATTAATATGATAGGTAATTTTGTCATTAAATAAATGAGCATATTGAGGATATTTTGCCTTAATTCTAGGAATCAATATAGACACCAAATCGCTTTTTATTTTGGCTAGCATCGCAGTTTCTTCATCAAAATCGTCGTGTTGGGTGGAAATTACAATGGCATCAATACGTTGTGGTTTATTATCATCGCTGTATTCTAAAGTTACTTGCGATTTTGCGTCTGGACGTAAATATTTAATTTCGTTATTTTCTCTTCGTAAACTAGCTAACTCTATTAACAAAGCGTGCGATAAATCTAAAGCCAATGGCATATAATTTTCAGTTTCGTTGGTAGCATATCCAAACATCATTCCTTGGTCGCCTGCACCTTGTTCTTCTTTACTAGCTCTATCTACTCCTTGGTTAATATCTGCTGATTGCTCGTGTATCGCTGACAAAATTCCACAAGAGTTAGCTTCAAACATGTATTCACTTTTAGTATATCCAATTTTTCTAATTACTTCTCTAGCAATTTGTTGAACATCTAAATATGTATTCGATTTTACTTCGCCAGCAAGAATTACTTGTCCTGTAGTAACTAAAGTTTCACATGCTACTTTAGACTCGGCATCAAAAGCTAAAAAATTGTCAATTAATGCATCACTAATTTGATCTGCAACTTTATCTGGGTGACCTTCGCTAACTGATTCAGATGTAAATAAATATGCCATAGGTATGTAGTTGTATTACTGATTTGAATTTATTTCAAATTTTATATATTATTTTTAATAAACTGTTGCAGGTAAAACTAAAGTAGAGAAGTTCTGCTTTAGCTTTTTTTTATGAGGTTGCAATCAGTCAAATTATTCCTCTCTCTTTTTCGTGTGCAAATGTATAAATTCATTTTATATTACAAAACATAAGATTAAAATTTATTATTTTTAAGATATTTTTAAATCTACTTTAACACACCAAAAAAAAAAATTAAAGAGTAATTCATTTATTTTATTTATTTTTGTGTCAAACTTTAAATATTTTATCATGAAAAAACTTTTACTTTTATTATTATTACCTTTTATTGGTTTTGCTCAAAATCAATACAATTATGGCTTTAATTCTCCAACTGCAACTATGATTGGAGTTGATGGGTGGACAAGAACAAATCAAAGTGATTTACCTTCCGCAACTTCTCTTTGGACAGTAGCTTCCTATACTCCAGTTGTTGTGAATACGGCTGCTACTCCGCCTGTTAATGCAACTCCTTTCCAAAATCAGGCGTACACCAATGGTCAAACTTGTCCAACACCAAATGGTCAAGCAGGTGGTGCTAATTCTTTTTCATTAGTTAACTATACAAGTACTACTAGTACGGCAAGTTCTGGAGCCACAATTAGTAATTGGTTAATTTCTCCTGTAGTATCATTACAAAACGGAGATATTATAACTTTCTACACAAGGATTGGTAAATACTCTGCAACTGGAACGGCCTCTTATGCTGACAGATTAGAGTTAAGATTAAGTACAAGTGGTGCTTTTTCGGCAGCACCTTCAACTGGTAGTGCAGATGTTGGTGATTTTACAAATTTATTGGTATCAGTAAATCCGAACTTGGTTTTGAGTGGTCCAGGTTCTTATCCTGGTAACTGGACTCAATTTTCATACACAGTTTCTGGGTTAACTGGAATTGTAGATTGTGAATTAGGGTTTAGATATTTTGTTACAGATGGTGGGTCTGCAGGTTCAAATTCTGATATAATTGGTATCGACACTTTATCAATAGATAGACCATTAAGCACAAATCAGTTTTTTACAAACAATTTCACAATCCAACCTAACCCTGTTAACGATATTTTTACAGTAAGTTCAAAAAATGATACAGCAATCCAAAATATTACAGTAACTGATATTAACGGTAGAGTAGTAAGTGAAGTTAGTCCAAAAGCTATGAGTCAGATACAAGTAAATGTTTCTGAGTTAAACTCAGGTGTATATTTTGTAAAAGTACAATCAGAAGCAGGAGTTGGAACTTCTAAAATCATCAAAAAATAATTTTTTAACACTTTTTTATAACCCATTTTCTAATCGAAAATGGGTTTTTTTATTTTTATTAAAAAATTACTTGCATAATACATTTCTGTGCAGTTACTTTGCAGTGTTCTTAAATATTATGATTGTTATCACGAAAGCTTGAGGGAATAGACCCGATGAAAGCTTAGCAACCCTTTGCCAAAAGAAGGTGCTACATTCTAATCCAAATTTTGGATACAGATAACCACGAGAATTTTCTCACTTTCGCAATAACATATATAATTTTTACGACCCCAACCTTCATAAGGTTAATAAATTATTTTTATATGTCAAAAATTGCACAAGCATTACAAGAAAGAATTTTGGTGTTAGATGGAGCTATGGGAACAATGTTGCAACGAAACAACTTCTCAGAAGAAGATTTTCGTGGCGTACGGTTCAAAGATTTTCCGCATCCGCTAAAAGGAAATAACGATTTACTTTCAATCACGCAACCCGAAGCTGTAAAACAAGTGCATCGTTTGTATTTTCAAGCCGGAGCCGATATTGTAGAAACCAACACATTCTCTGGAACCACAATAGGAATGGCAGATTATCATTTGGAAGATTTAGTGTATGAGCTAAATTATGAATCAGCTAAAATTGCCAGAGAAGTAGCTGACGAATTTACGGATAAACCACGTTTTGTAGCAGGTTCAATCGGCCCAACAAATAGAACAGCCTCAATGAGTCCAGATGTAAACGATCCAGGATTTCGCGCTGTAACTTTTGACGATTTACGCATCGCTTACAAACAGCAAGTTGAAGCATTAATTGATGGTGGTTGTGATGTTTTATTAGTTGAAACAATATTTGATACCTTGAATGCAAAAGCGGCACTTTTCGCCATCGAGGAAGTAAAAGAAGAACGCAATCTTGATATTCCAGTGATGGTTTCAGGAACGATTACCGATGCTTCAGGAAGAACACTTTCAGGTCAAACTGTGGAAGCATTTCTAATTTCCATTCAGCATATCGATTTGTTAAGTATTGGATTTAATTGCGCACTTGGTGCCGATCAACTAAAACCGTATTTAAAAAGATTAGCACATAACACACAACTCAATATTTCTGCACATCCAAATGCTGGTTTACCAAATGCTTTTGGGCAATACGACCAAACGCCAGCCGAAATGCAAGCATTAATCAAGGAATATTTACAAGATAATTTAATAAACATAATTGGTGGTTGTTGCGGTACAACACCAGAGCACATCAAAGCAATTGCAGAAGTTGCATCGCAGTTCAAACCACGAAAATCAGAAGTATTAACAAATTGAAGTTAGTAAAATTACTTTTAATCTGTGATAAAAAAACTTTGTGCTTTAATGGCAAAATAAAATAACATGTCTAGAACAAACAAAATAAATTTACAGCTTTCAGGCTTAGAACCACTTTTTGTAACTGAAGAGTCAAGATTTGTAAACGTAGGTGAACGCACCAATGTAACAGGTTCGCGTAAATTCCTCAGATTAATAAAAGAAGAAAATTACAACGAAGCACTATCTGTTGCCAGAGAACAAGTTGAAGGTGGCGCTCAAATAATAGACGTCAATATGGATGAAGGAATGTTGGACGGCGTTTATGCCATGACCAAATTCTTAAATCTAATTGCGGCCGAACCAGATATTGCTCGTGTTCCAGTAATGATAGATTCCTCTAAATGGGAAATCATCGAAGCTGGATTGAAAGTTGTACAAGGAAAATCCGTTGTAAATTCCATTTCGCTAAAAGAAGGTGAAGCAACTTTTATTCATCACGCCAAGTTGATACGAAAATATGGTGCAGCGGTAATTGTGATGGCATTTGATGAAGATGGTCAAGCCGATACTTACGAAAGACGCATTGAAATTTGTAAAAGAAGTTATGATATTCTGGTAAATGATGTTCACTTTCCTGCACAAGACATCATTTTTGATCCCAATGTTTTTCCTGTTGCTACTGGAATGGACGAACATAAATTAAACGCATTAGATTTTTTCAAAGCCACAAAATGGATTAGAGAAAACCTTCCGTATGCCAATATTTCTGGTGGTGTCAGCAACGTTTCGTTTTCGTTTCGAGGAAATGATAAAGTGCGTGAGGCGATGCATTCAGCATTTTTGTATCACGCCATTCAAAATGGAATGACTATGGGTATCGTGAATCCAGAAATGTTAGAGATTTACGATGAAATAGACAAAACCTTATTAGAACACGTTGAAGATGTATTGTTGAATAGACGAGATGACGCTACCGAACGATTGCTAGATTTAGCCGAAACTTTTAAAGGCGATTATAAAGTAAACGAAAAAGCAATTGCCGAATGGCGAAATGGTACAATTCAAGAAAAACTGACACATTCGTTAGTAAAAGGAATCGATGAGTTTATAGAAACTGACGTTGAAGAAGCACGATTAACATCTGCGAAAGCAATAGAAGTTATAGAAGTCAATTTGATGGCTGGAATGAACGTAGTGGGCGATTTATTTGGTAGCGGAAAAATGTTTTTGCCTCAAGTGGTAAAATCGGCACGTGTTATGAAAAAAGCAGTGGCTTATTTATTGCCATTTATTGAATTAGAAAAAGGAGATGCCACTTCATCTAGCAACGGCAAAATTTTAATGGCAACCGTAAAAGGCGATGTTCATGATATTGGTAAAAATATTGTAGCTGTAGTTTTGGGTTGTAATAATTTCGAAATCATAGATTTGGGCGTTATGGTTCCGCCAGAAAAAATTATCCAAGCTGCCATAGAACACAACGTAGATATTATTGGTTTGAGCGGATTGATAACACCATCGCTAGACGAAATGGTCTATCTGGCAAAAGAAATGGACAAGTTAAACATTAAAATACCAATAATGATTGGTGGCGCAACAACTTCTCGTGCACATACTGCGGTGAAAATTGCACCCGAATATGAAGCAACTGTGGTTCACGTAAACGATGCGTCGCGTGCGGTTACGGTTGCCAGTAATTTGCTTCAAGCAGAAACCAAAGACAGTTATGTAAAAGCCATTCGGGAAGAATATGACAAGTTGCGAGACGGCTATTTAAACAGAAGCAGAGATAAAAATTACCATACTATTGAAAGTGCTCGAAAAAATAAATTGCAACTAAATTGGGATAATTTCACGCCAGTGAAACCTAATTTCATCGGAACAAAAACTATAACGGTAGCATTATCTGAACTTGTTGATTTTATCGATTGGACTCCGTTTTTTAATTCGTGGCAACTTTTTGGGAAATACCCAGCTATTTTAACGGATGAAATAGTAGGCGAGCAAGCTACTAATTTGTTTTTGGATGCTAAAAATATGTTACAAAAAATAGTATCCGAAAAATGGTTAGAAGCCAAAGGAGTTTACGGAATTTTTCCAGCAAATACAATTAATGATGATGATATCGAGCTAGTTCCCCCTTCGGGGGTGAAGGGGCTTTTTTTAACCCTACGCCAACAATCTCAAAAAACCGCTGGTGCGCCCAACATAGCTTTAGCCGATTTTATAGCGCCAAAAGATACTGGAAAGCAAGATTACATAGGCTGTTTTTGCGTTACGACAGGTTTTGGAGTGGACGAAAAAGCAGTTGAATTTGAAAAGAATTTAGACGATTATAATTCGATAATGATTAAAGCTTTGGCGGATAGATTTGCAGAAGCATTTGCCGAATATTTGCACTTAAAAGTGCGTAAAGAAATTTGGGGTTATGAATCTGATGAAAATTTATCTAATCAAGATTTAATTTCAGAGCAATATAAAGGAATTCGTCCTGCGCCAGGTTATCCTGCTTGTCCAGATCATTTGGAAAAGCCAACGATTTTTAAATTATTACATGTAGAAAATGAAATAGGAGTGAAGCTGACAGAAAGTATGGCGATGTGGCCCGCATCTTCGGTTTCTGGATATTATTTTGCAAATCCGCAAAGTAAGTATTTCGGCCTCGGCAAAATAAAGGAAGATCAAGTAATAGATTATGCCAAACGTAGAGGAATATCCACCGAAATGGCAACAAAATGGCTTTCGCCGAATATAGCAGATTAAATTAGTCATAAAGTCAAAGGTCATATAGTCTTAAAGTAAAAGTACTTAAAAGACTTTCGACTTTCGACTTTCAAACTTTAAGACACAAAAAAATGAAAGTAACCCAACACATAGAAAACGCCAACGGAAAACCAATGTTTACGTTTGAAATTTTACCGCCATTAAAAGGGCAAAATATTCAATCTATTTTTGATAGTATAGACCCGTTGATGGAATTTAATCCGCCATTTATAGATGTAACTTATCATAGAGAAGAATATGAATTTAAGGAATTGCCAAACGGTTTATTGCAGAAAAAAATTGTAAAAAAACGACCAGGAACGGTTGGTATTTGCGCCGCTATACAGAATAAATATCCAGTAGATGCAATTCCTCACATACTTTGTGGTGGATTTACAAAAGAAGATACCGAAAACTTATTAATCGATTTGGATTTTCTTGGTATTGATAATGTTGTAGCAATGCGCGGTGATGCGCTTAAAAATGAGACTTATTTCAAACCAGAAAAAGAAGGAAATGAATATGCATCTGACCTTGTTTTGCAAGTTAATAACTTGAATAATGGAATTTATTTGGATGAAGACTTACAAAATTCTGCTTGCACTAATTTTTGCATTGGTGTAACGGGTTATCCTGAAAAGCATATGGAAGCACCGAGTTTGGACAGCGACATTCATTTCACGAAGTTGAAAATTAAAAATGGCGCTAATTATATAGTAACTCAAATGTTTTTTGACAATAAAAAATTCTTTGATTATGTTGCCAAATGTCGTGCTGCAGGAATTACAGTTCCAATTATTCCGGGGTTGAAACCTATTTCGACCAAGAAACAATTGAATTTAATTCCGCATCGATTTTCATTGGAGATGCCAGACGATTTAATTATGGCAGTTGTAAAAGCCAAAGACAATGATGCTGTAAAACAAATTGGGATAGAGTGGTGCACGCAACAAAGTAAGGAACTTATTGAAGCGGGAATTCCTGTTTTACATTATTATAGTATGGGAAAAGCTGAGAATATTAAGGCAATTGCAGAATCAATTTTTTAAAAAAAGTATTTTGTACTTTAATTTTTGCTTTTAGGATAGGTTTTTTTCTTGTATTTTCTAGATTTTCCATTTTTATAGCCAATTTTATAAGCAATTAAAGATGGGAGTATGATAATAGCGAGAACCAATATAATATAAAAAAAAATTTCAAATAATCCGAATCTGTGCATTTGTAAGTAGTTAGGATTCAAATTTACTAAAAAAATTAAACTTTCAAAAATTATTTTGCAAATCAGCGCTTATTTAGTAGCCCTGATCGAGTCATTGTTTGAGCTCTTATCTTGTTTCGTTCTTAAAAACGAGACAAGATAAAGCGAGTGACGAGAGCAGGAATGACATTTATCGAAAAAACACAACCATGAGCTCCTAATAAAAAATCTCACCATAATGATGAGATTCTGATTTTTGATTTGTAAAATAATATTTTAAAGAATTAGCATTGCATCGCCGTAGGAATAGAATTTATAGCCTTCTTTTATTGCTTCTTCATACGCTTTTTTCATTAAATCGTGACCACAAAACGCAGAAACCATCATTAATAAAGTGGATTTTGGTGTGTGAAAATTGGTAACCATACTGTCAGCAATACTGAAATCGTGTGGCGGAAAAATAAATTTATTGGTCCAGCCTTCAAACGGATTTAATGTTCTTTGAGACGAAACCGAACTTTCGATTGCTCGCATCGAGGTGGTACCTATAACGCAAACTTTCTTCTTTTTTGCTTTTGCATTATTCACGATATCGCAGGCTTGTTGACTAATTTTAAGCTCTTCGGAATCCATTTTATGCTTTGATAAATCTTCTACTTCCACTGGATTAAATGTTCCTAAACCAACATGTAGCGTTACTTCGGCAAAGTCGATTCCTTTTATTTCCAGCCTTTTAAGTAGATTTTTAGAAAAATGCAGTCCAGCAGTTGGTGCAGCAACAGCGCCTTCTTCTTTTGCATAGATGGTTTGATAACGCTCTTTATCGTCTTCGTTTACTTCTCTATTTATGTATTTTGGGATTGGTGTTTCGCCAAGCTCTGTAAGTTTTTTTCTAAATTCATCGTAAGATCCATCATATAGAAATCGCAAGGTTCTGCCACGGGAAGTTGTGTTGTCTATTACTTCGGCAACAAGTGAATCGTCATCGCCAAAATAGAGTTTGTTACCAATTCTAATTTTACGTGCTGGATCGACTAAAACATCCCACAAACGTTGCTCTGCATTCAATTCGCGTAGTAAAAAAACTTCGATTCGAGCACCAGTTTTTTCTTTATTTCCAAACATTCGAGCTGGAAAAACTTTAGTATTGTTTAGAACAAAAACATCACCATCATCAAAATAGTTGATGATATCTTTAAACATTTTATGATCAATAGATCCAGTTTTTCTGTTAATAACCATCAAACGAGATTCATCTCTGTTTTCGGCTGGATATTCTGCTAATAATTCTGGTGGAAGGTGGAATTGAAAATGAGATAATTTCATGTGTAAATTTTAGATATTAGATTTTAAATTTCAGATATAAAAATCTAAAATTCAATGGTTGCAAATATACGACTGCCAGATAGGCGATGTCAAGTGTTTGCGTGTTTATTTTTACAATGTGTACTTAGATATCGGTTTATATGGGTTTTAAAAGAATGTTAATGTTCAGAAATTTGAAATCCAACTGTTTTTAAATCATCCCAAAAAGTAGGATAGGACTTCGAAACTACTTCGGCATTTTCAATACTAATTGGAACTTTTAGTGCCAAAGGAGCAAACGCCATAGCCATCCGGTGGTCTTGATAGGTAGTTATTTTAATATTAGAATTGATTCGTGTCGAAGTGCCTAATTTTAAAGTGCTATCTGTAGTTATAACTAAAGCTCCTAGCTTTGTTAATTCTAATCGCAAGGCTTCTATACGATCAGTTTCCTTTATTTTTAAAGTATGCAATCCAGTCAACAAACAGCCAACACCCAACCCAAAACAGGTAACAACTATTGTTTGTGCAATATCGGGTGATGAAGCTAAATTAAACTGAACTGATTTAGTTATATATTCAATTTTTTTAATAATGATTACAGATTCAGAGAAAGTTGTTTCGACGCCAAAGTTTTTATAAATTTCTACTAAAACAGCATCGCCTTGCAAACTATTTTCTTTATAGCTAGATAGTGTAACTTGTGTTCTTATTTCTGACAATGCTATTATGGAATACCAATAAGATGCAGAAGACCAATCGGATTCTATGGTCATAGTTGTTGGTTGTTGGTTGTTGGTTGCTGGTTTTATTGAAATTTTATTTTTTACGAAAGATGTTGTTACGCCTATTTCGTTTAGCAATGCCAAGGTCATTTTGATGTAGGGTATGGATGTAATTTCGCCTTCGAGTGTTAACTCTAATCCGTTTTCGAGTTTTGGTGCAATTAACAAAAGCGCCGAAATGTATTGGCTACTGACATTTGCAGGCAGCGAAATTTTAGATTGGTTAAGTTTTTTTCCGATGATTTTTATGGGTGGAAATCCGTCGTTTTCTGCATACAATATTTCGGCTCCAAGTTGATTTAATGCTTCAACAAGAATTTTAATGGGTCGTTGTTTCATTCGAGATGAACCCGTCAAAATTATTTCTTTTCCTTCTTGAATAGCAAAATACGCCGTTAAAAATCGCATGGCTGTTCCTGCGTGGTGAACGTCTACTAGTCGTGAATGTTGAATGGCGAATGGTAAATGTAATGCGTAAATCATCACATCAGAATCGTCAGAATTGGAGGTGTTTTTTAATGTAATGTTTGGATACAATGCTTGTAACAACAACAGCCTATTGGTTTCTGACTTGCTTCCTGTTATTTTTAATTGTGAATTCTTAATTATGAATTGTGAATGTAGTAATAGGTTCATTTATTCTATGCTATTTTCTTTTGGTTTCGAAGTAAAATAAAAAACCAGTGTCATAAAGATGGTTTGTATTGAAGTTCTTAAAATAAAATGGTTAGAGTATTTGGAACCAAAATCCAATATGCTTTTTTTATCTTCTTCAAAAAGAAAAAATATAACAAATGTTATCACCGTTGTTAATACTAATTGTTTTAAAAATCGATTCATAGTTATTTCAACTTTTCGTTAGTATGATGCCTATCGTGGTCGCGATTGGTTTTCAACTCCATTTTTTTATCAAATGCTTCTTGCAGGTCAATTCCGGTTTGATTAGCAAGGCACAAAACTACAAAAACTACATCGGCTAGTTCTTCGCCTAGGTCTTTATTTTTATCCGATTCTTTTTCAGATTGTTCTCCATAGCGCCTTGCAATTATGCGGGCTACTTCGCCTACCTCTTCAGTAAGTTGTGCCATATTGGTTAGCTCGTTAAAATAGCGTACTCCGTGGTTTTTTATCCAGTTGTCAACTTCTAGTTGGGAATGTTTTAAATTCATAATTGTGAATTGTAAATGGTGAGTGGTAAATTATAAAATTGGCGACCAAAAATCGGCATCATAAATGCCTAGTTCTTTTTCTATGGCTATTATTTGTATCGCAAGTGCTTTTCTTGCAGTTGCGTTTTCGTCATTGTTTATGATACTGTTTATTATTTCTTGCTTGTTTTCTTTACTGGATCTTGCTAATCGTTGCAAGGCATTTCCTTTTACTTCTTGAACTTTTTCAAGTATGGCTTTTAGCTCTATAGTGGCGTGTATTGTTTTTTCAAAAGTCTCTATAGACTTGGTATATTTTTTTATCGTTTCAGCACCACTAAAATTTTGACTCTTGAACATATTGTGCAAACTCATTTGCTTAAACTCTTTCATTATTTCGACTTGTTCTAGCTCTGAGTGCAATTTTATCCAATTGCCAAAAGCAACTACATCATCAGCTTTTATAAGTTCGAGAAGTATGTTTTTGTGTTTCATATTTTGAATTTTATTTGTTTTACATTTTGTAGTTGCTTCTCCTGTTCGAGCAAAGCTCTCGAGTCCTACGCAGGAGGAATCACATTATTTTTTAAGAACCTACTATTTAAGAACTCAAAATTTTCATTAAATGATTTAATCAAATTTAACTTTTTTTCTCTTCGCCAACCCTTAAGTTCTTTTTCTCTCGCTATTGCAAGTTGTACCCATGTAAATTTTTCATAATAAACTAAAAATTGAATATTATATTTTGAGGCAAAAGTTTTAATCCCATTCTCGATGTTTTCTTTATGCTGTTGTAATCTTAATCCCAGATTATTTGTCATTCCTATATAATAAGTTGACCTGTATTTATTTGTAATGATATAAACATAATAAGTTTGATGACCTTCGTTATATTCAATCATTGAGTTATTCATTTTTATTTACTTTATGTGAATTACTATTTTATTTCTTTTTGTCATGCTGACGTAGGAAGCATCACATTATCTTTTTTTACGTGATTAACGTTATGTGATTCTTTGTTCCTCAGAATGACAAAAAACGTTGAAATGACAAAATAATTATTCTCTCTTTTTGTCATGCTGTCCTAGGAAGCATCACATTATCTTTTTTTTGCGTGTTTAACGTTATGTGATTCTTCGTACCTCAGAATGACAAAAAAACGTTACAATGATAAAATAATTATTCTCTCTTTTTGTCATGCTGACTTAGGAAGCATCACATTATTGATTAACGTTATGTGATTCTTCGTTCCTCGGAATGACAAAAAACGTTACAATGACAAAAAACGTCAGAATGACAAAAAACGTTAGAATGACAAAAAACGTCATAATGATAAAATAATTATTCTCTCTTTTTGTCATGCTGACTTAGGAAGCATCATATTATCTTTTTTTTTAGTGATTAACGTTATGTGATTCTTCGTTCCTCAGAATGACAAAAAACCTCAGAATGATAATCTTTACTTTTATACTTTCAAAAATCCCAATTCATACACCATGGGTTGCAATTTCTCAGTCAAGGTTTTATAAGCTTCTTCAAAGGGCTTAAACGATACAGGCACAAAATCACCGCTTTCGTTGCGTTTCTTTAGTGCATTTCTAACTTGATACCAACCAACATCTGGGCGGTTTAATTTTAATTCATCTCTTACTGCTCTAACATCGGTATATGCAAAATAGGCTTGCCATAGTTTTTTGCCTGCGGCTAAAACAGCGTTAGCTTCTTTAGATAGTTTTTTATCTTTTAAATACTGCACCATAAAATCACTTTCAAACCGATCATTGGCACCTACTTCTTCTTCGGTAAACGGAATAAAATGATTGACAATATTCCATTTTCTATCATTCCATTCGAGGTCGTTGGCACTAGCCGTTAGATTACTGCCGTTGAATAACATCCAAAGCAAACAATCATTTTTAAAGGCATCAGTTAATGGCTCTGTTGGGATTAAAAACTGGTCTCTATCATTGAGCCAAGTTTGTTTTATTACTCTACGAACTGTAAATACAATTGCTGATTGCCAAAGATTTTTATCAGTAACAAAAAAACCACCCGCACTACAATAACCTGATGATAATAGAGCAGTTAAATTAGAATGTTGCAAATCATTACCAGGACAAATCATACTTGCAATTGCACCATCCGCCCATTTCGTTCCTCTAACATCTTTTACAGAAGTTGTTGGAGACACTGCGTTTTTCAAAGGAATTGCATCTTCATCATTTGCTCTTGTTCGTTTAATCCAATTGCTGAGCAATTGCACATTTGGTAAATTACTAAACAATTTTTCTCCTATTGGCTTTGCATTTTTATCTAAAACTTCTGTATTTATTTCTGTAATATCTATTCTGCTAGAGGTAAGCAAATCGGTTTTCCAAATCAAAAAACCAATTGGAAAATTACCTTTCAACCCATCGAATGATTTACTATGTACCACAAATCCACCTAAATATTTTGCATGCCAATCTTTTCTAAATATATCAAAATTAGGAGCATTAACATATTTCAATTTGCTAAATATCGCAATAGTTGCTGTTGGGATTTCTTTTGCAATACGAACTAAAAATTGTACGAATAATTCTCTTGCCGCATAACCTTGTTTATCCATCAATTTTGCAACACGAGTTTTTGAAACACCTTTTTTGCTCTCGGAACTATCTTGACTAACAACTAAATTATCATTATTCGTCGCCTCCGCATAAGGCGGATTAATCAACACCAAAATCTTTTTCCCTTCGGCAATGGCTTGTCGCAAACCTTGCGGTACTTTTTCCGCAAGGGAATAATCGATGTTCCCAAAGTCATCAATATCATCATTCAAATAATCATATTGAAATCGTGTAGCTGCTACACAGGTTTTAGTGGCTTTCATTACATCTACATCGGCATTGTCTAGCGTACTCATGTAAATGTTGCGTGGGTTAGAGTGTTTTACTTCTAGGTTGCCTACTCCGCAACACATATCCCAAACAATGTAATTTTTTTGCCAGTTGTTGCCTAGTGTTTCGGCTAGTTTGTCGTAGGATTTATCTACTACATTTAATGGCGTGTAATAAGCTCCTTTAAAACTGCGTTCGTCAATAGGTATCAAACTATCTCGGCGTTCTAAAAGGTAGTTTCTATATTCGGCTTTGGGTGGTTTGTGATAGATTGCCCAAAACTGTCGGTAGCCTTCTTTGTTGCCCAATTTATAAACTTTTCCGTTTAAGAAGAACACAGGCGAACCGTCTTTGTGCAGCAATTCGGCTGGCAAATTATCGTGTGTGCTAACGGTGCCATCGTGCATAATATCGGCAAAAAACAAGAGCGCATATTCTTCGTCTTTCACGCCTTCTATCTCGTTTCCAATCATGGCTACCCATTTATCAAACACTTGTTTCAGGTTATCGGGCGTAATGGGTGTGCGGATAATATCGCCTTTTTTGATGGCGTTT
>JACMPO010000076.1 GCA_014377455.1 Flavobacterium sp. | reverse complement strand
CCACAGCCCTTGCTGGATAACAACTAGTCTGTATTGCTAATTAATTAAAAATCAACAAGCTACATCATAGTTTTAAGCTCTCAAAAAACGTCAATATCGGAATTAGGTGTTCGATTGTAGGCCCCATCAGTCCACAAAAAATCCTGTAATCCGTTGATTTACAGGGTTTTTTATTTCATATTACTTTCCTTAAAAATAACATTTTTTTTTACTGCTACCATTTTACTGATTTATAATCGTAACCCTAATCTGTATATGATTTTTTAAAAATGATTGTTTGGCATTTTATAAAATTTACTTTTGATAATCTTGTTATTTTATTACTGATTTCTTCACTTTCTTCTCCTTCACAAACAAACCTGCCGTATATTTCTCGTACAACTCAAACAAAAACTCCATACGTTTGGCTTCACTGCTAAAGATTTGTTTGCTATAAGAAGCATCGACAGCTTTGTCCAATTCATTATGCGCTTTTACCAATGCTGGCGGCATGGTCAACGGACTGTACAAATCTGCCAAAGAACTCGCAGGAAATAATGCTCGCACATCTAAAACGTTTTGCGCTTTTTCCTCAATAGTTTTTATTTGCTTTTCTGATGGATTTTCTGGCCATGGATAGTTGTTGTAAACGATATCTTTAGAATATCTAAAATCACTTTTTAATCTTCCACAAGTTATTTTTATCCATGACATATGCATTTGTGACATTAAAACACCAAAATGATAAAGCTTTCCATCAGGCAAAATATGACAACTATTATGAGGGATATTATCCTTTTCAAAAAAGGCAAATGGTATATATTTCCTATTTTCAGAGGTTGTACTTGGTATTAAAATATAACTATCCGGATTCTTTATATCCCTAAATTGAAAAGGTTTTAAAGCTAATTTCCTGGCACCTTCATCTACGCTTGCTTTTCTCATTTCTTTCACTTTCTTTATTCGCTCCATTACAAATGGCATGTCTTTAAGCTCTTCTGGTTTTGCATCAATTAACCACAAACACCAGCGAGTTTGTCCATTTAAAAATTCTTTTGCACTTATTAATGGCTTTATAAACTTTTTAGCTTTAGGTTCATTTTTTAAAAATTCCGTAACTTCAGAATCTGAAATTATTAAATGTCCTCCATCAACTGGCTTATTACCCCAAGCAATTTTTGGCACATCGCATATTGTTTTTTCTTTTGGGAATAAAATAATGTCTTTGCCATCAACTAAATAAGGATTGATATTTTTAGCCTTTAATTGATGTGGTTCACCTTTTATGTTGTCATAATCAAAAATTATTTTTTCATTTGTTTCAAAATTAGCAAAGCCAATAATTACGCAATGCACTGCTGCATTACCTTTTGCTTCATTTCTCCAACTAAATGTTCTATGAGCAAAATGAATTTTAATATTATATTTATTGAGTAATAAATTCCATAACACTCCAACTTGTTCCCCTTGCACAATTGAATTTGTAGAAACAAAAGCAGTTTTTATTTTTGTATTTATCATTATCATCGCTGCCTTAACGTACCAAGCTGCAACGTAATCGACAACACCAGCTCCTTTTATACTTTTAAATATTTTTTCTAAATCTTTCTTTTGCTCAAAATTTTGATTTGACTTCCCTAAAAAAGGTGGATTTCCAATTATATAAGAAAGGTCTTTTTTTGAAATAACTTCTTCCCAATTAACTTGAAGTGCATTTCCATGTACAATTTTAGCTGATTTTCTCAATGGCAAACGAGCAAAATATTGTCCAAACTCATTGCTAATCATCATATTCATTTGGTGATCCATCAACCACATGGCGACTTCGGCAATACGAGCGGGGAATTCTTCATACTCGATTCCTG
>JACMPO010000075.1 GCA_014377455.1 Flavobacterium sp. | reverse complement strand
TTAAGCATTCAACTATAAATCACTATTTTGCTTTTGTGGTTAATTGAAACTGACGTTTTTCAAATACCACAACTTCATAAACCTGTAAACGATGCGCAAAAGTTTCCGCTACGCTACAACTTTTGCGCATCGTCGCGCGGATTACATCCCGCAGCTGTATTAAAGCGTTTTCGCTTACGCAAAAACGCTTTAACACATCTGCGGATTTGCAAAATTCCATTTTCTTATTTAACTTCGTTAAAACGAAAATGAAACTTCGCAAATCCGCGCGATGACGATGCGTTATGCTATAAGCGACAGTGCTAAAAATCAACATTCGACTATTTGCCAACAACTTCTTTCCTGAAATGAATGCCCCAATTCAAGATTTCTGATAACAAACTATTCATCGACGAACCCAACGGAGTAAGTGAATATTCTGTTGTTACGGGCATTGTGTCATAGAGAGTGCGTTTTATAATTTTATTCGTTTCCAACGCTTTTAATTCTTGCGACAACATTTTAGGAGAAATATCTTCTATATCTCTTTGTATTTCGCCAAATCTTTTATTGCCATAAGTCAAAGAAATGATTATGGGTATTCGCCATTTCCCTTGAATGACTTCCAAAGCATCTCTTGATGCCATTAACTTAAATTGACAAACTTGTTCTTTTTCGTTCATATCTAATTGATTATTACATTACTTACTTGAAGGTAACTACTTACCACGAGGTAACAACTATACTTTCGGAAGTAAATATACATATCTTTGCATCATTATTAACAATTAAAATTTAAAAAAAAATGACAAAGAGAATTTATCAAATCGCAATGCTTTTAGTAGCAACAATTTTTTCAAGTAATGTTTATTCACAATCAAATTCAAAAAAAACGGAGCAATTCACACCTCAAAATTCAGCTATTTTATTAGTTGACCACCAAACAATGACAATGGGCTGGATTTACAGTCAGGACAAAAAAACAGTAGAAAACAATTTACGAATGCTTGCAAGAGTTGGAGCAGAAGTAAATGTACCGCTACTTATTACTACCACAATGGAAGAACAGGTGGGCTTAACTTGGGAAGGTATTCAACAAGCCGCACCGAAACAATTTGCCGCAAGAATTAAAAGAGGTGGAACTTTAAACTGTTTTATCGACCCAAATTTTAAAACGGCTGTAAAAAATTTAAACAGAAAAAACCTTATTATTTGTGGTTTAACAACCGACATCTGTTTATTGCATACCGTAACTTCTGCTATTGAATTGGGCTATAATGTAATTGTAGTAGCGGATGCAAGTGGAAGTATGAGCAAATTGGCTGATGAAACTTCCTTTGATTATTTCAGACAAATTGGAGCAAAAGTTTTATCTGCCAATGCAACTGTTACGCAATTATTCCAAGATTTCAGTACACCAGACGGACAAAAAGTAATGCAAATCAACTTGCAAGAAGTAGTTTCAAAATTGGGTAAATAATATTAATCAAGCAGAGGAACTTCAAATTTAGTTCCTCTGCTATTAAAATATATTAAAAATGAAAATTCAAAATTTAATAAAAACAGGATTCCTTGCTGGATTAATAGCAGCATTATTAAACTTAACCTTTTTCTTTATTTCTACATTTATTGGAAGCATTTCAAAAAATGTTTTGTTACCCGACGGCAATCCATTAAGCATAGCGCCTGTGGTTATGAGTACATTTTTATCGGGTCTTGTTGCAAGTTTGGTTCTATTTGCACTGTCAAAATTCACTGAAAATTCGATTAAAACATTTTCAATAATCGGATTTGTTTTTCTTGTCGTTTCAATGGCGGGTCCTTTTGGCACACCCAATTTACCAACTTGAATGAGAATTACATTGGCATTGATGCATCTAGTTCCGGTTTAGTAATTATTTATTTTTTAACCAAAAAATCAAATGGAACTAATGAAATTTAATATTTGGTATTGCCTATTTATATTTGGTTTGCTTACGATTTCAGCTTACGGACAAGAAAAGCCTTTGTAAAATGAAGCACCAAGCCCTGTTGAATTAAATGTGGGCAATAATCGTTTTGGTTTACAATTTTTGATGAATAAACATTTTGAGCCAGCAAGTAAATTTTCATTTCTTTCTGTTACAAGTTTTGAAAGCACGTATAACAACGATATTAATAATTTAGATTTTATAAATAACTCACTAGTTGGATATGAAATTTATAAAGGTTTTGGAATTGCCGCGGGTTTATCTGTGAATAGAGTTTCTGGCTTAGCACCAATTGTAGCATTAGAATATGTGTTTGTTAACAAAGAAATTTTATTGGTTATTACACCTACTTATCATTTATCAAAGTCAAAAAATGCTGAAATTTTAGCATTAATTGAGTATAAACCAAGATTAACCGAAAAACTAAAACTCTACAGTAGATTTCAAACTTTATATAGCCATAATTCTGAGGAAAACCATCACGAAAGAAGTTATATCCAATTTCGTTTGGGTTTGGGAATGGGTAATTATCAATTTGGTTTAGCTACTAATTTGGATTATTATGGACCAACAAAAGTGTCAAAAGATAATTATGGTTTATTTTTAAGACATAACTTTAAATAAACAAAAATGAATAAAAACAGATTAGAAGCATTTAGTGATGGTGTTTTGGCAATAATCATTACCATTATGGTATTGGAAATTAAAGTGCCCGAAACTGCCAATTGGGAAGGTATAAAACAACTGATGCCAATCCTAATAAGTTATATTTTAAGTTTTGCTTTTATTGGTGTTTATTGGAATAATCACCATCATTTGTTGCAATCATTAAAACAGGTTAGCTCAGCAATAATGTGGTCTAATCTCAACTTATTATTTTGGTTATCACTTCTTCCATTTTGTACAAAATGGATGGGAGAAACTCATTTTGATAGATTTACGGTAATAGTATATAGCATTTTATTAATGATCTGTGGCTTATCTTTTAACATTCTACAAAATAAAATAGCGCACAGCTTAAAAAATGAAATTAACCAACTTTCAAAGATTATCAAAAAGCAAAATTATAAAGTCTTAATTTCTAGTATTTGCAATTTACTATCTATTCCTGCTGCATTTATAAACACTAATATTTCACTCTTACTTTTTGTACTTGCTTCAGGAATTTGGATTATTCCAAGCAAAGAAATTGAAGAAGAATTATCTAAACTAAACTAAACAATGATACAAATACAAAAAAAAGCAGACCAATTTAATACTACCATTTTCAATGGCAATTTTATAATAAATAAGCCTGTTGCGTCTGGAACAAAATCAACTGTTAAGCCCTATTCAAATTTATTTTATTGGTCACATGCTGTTGCAGTTGACGATTGTGAGTTTGGCTTACATCCGCACGAAGGATTTGAAATAATGACATTCATATTAGAAGGAAATGTAACTCATTTTGATACTGCCTCAAAAGTATGGACACCTTTAACCACAGGAGATTTTCAAGTAATTCAATCTAATAGCGGCATTCAACACCAAGAACGAGTTGCGAAAGGAACAAGAAGTTTTCAAATTTGGTTTGACCCAAACTTCTATGAAGCTATCAAGCAAAAACCAGCTTATGTGGATTACCACAGTAAGGACTTTGAAGCAGAAATTGAAAACGAAATTAAGACAATAACTTATGTAGGTGGAAATAGCAAATCATTTGCAATGACACCGTATTTGGCTATTAAGAAACTTACATTTGACATCCAAACAAAAACAAGTTTGCAGTTAGACAGTAATTCAAGTTATACTTTTTATGTGCTTAATGGACAAGGTTTGGCAGACAATCAACCAATTAAAAAAGATGATGCAATTAGAATATCAAATACCAATAAATTAGAAATTGATTTTCAAGGTGACCTCTTTTACATCGAAACACCGACTAAAATAGAATATAAACCGATTTGGCAATAAAAAAGAAGCGCAAACGCACAACAATGTATAAAAGCAATAGCGGTTTTGGTGTATACTCAAATTGTTTTTGCGTTTAATTAAGTATCTTACATGCCGCAAAGTAAGTGCTTTAAATCCGCTACTGCTCTTATACCAACCGTTATGCGGCGTTCTAAAACGACACAGCAACTGACAGCATTTTGGTTTGGCAACAACTCTAACAAAGGACTTGGCATTTTTTCTTATAGCAACTTTAGGTTTAAACTTCTTGACTTGCACAGCCCAGACTTCAAAAATGATCTTCCAATTGCAGTTACTGGTGGAAAGATTGACTTTACGCTTTTTGGTATTTGGGCAAATAATTCGAAAGACCCTGATGGTAGTTAAATTATGCAAGTTTGGATAACTCACAGCGACCATACACCTGTAATCACTATTTTTAAACTATGAACAAAC
>JACMPO010000074.1 GCA_014377455.1 Flavobacterium sp. | reverse complement strand
GCACAATGTGATCAAAGTTCTGCTATTTTAGAAAATTCATTATCTTACACAAACAGCGGATATACTGGAAGTTGTCCAAGTAATTATGTTAACGCATTTGGTTATACATCACCGGCAAACTGGTATAAAGTTACTATATTCCCTGGAGCAACATCCATATCAATAAATCTTTGTTCTGGTACCAATTATGATAGTTTTGTTGACGTTTTAGATCCAAGCGGCGTTAGACTTGCTTACAATGATGATTACTGCGCGTATCAATCACAATTAAATAACGTAAACACAGTAGGTTTTCCATTTGTATATGTAGTTGTAACAGGATATTTTGGTAATAGTGGAAATTACGGTATTACTATTACACAAAACTTACCCCCTGCAAATGGAGTTACAAATGTACAGAACTCGCAGTGTAACACAACTTTACCTGATATAGATACTTATGTTTTTGCAAACTTAGTTTCTCAAGCTCAGGGATATCGATTTAAAGTTACAAACAATTCAACTTCAAACATAACTACAAAAGATGAAGTTTTGAGAAATCACAAAATGTCGAGCGATGTAGGTTTTAAATATGATCAAGCTTATACTGTGGAGGTAGCAGTTAAACGAGCAGGTGTTTGGGAAAATTATGGAAGTGCATGTACAATTACTACTCCAAGTGTTACAACTCAAATTCAGGCATCACAATGTGGAGCTCCATTTATTGCTCCGACAGATTATGTTTATGCTGATTTAGTAAAATATGCAAAAGGATATAAATTTCATATTCATAACTTTTCTACTGGAGAAGATACTTACTTAGAAAAACTAATTAGAGTATTTAGAGCTAATAATATTCCAAACTACCAGTCTAACACCTATTATTCTGTAGAAGTAGCTGTTAAAAATACAGACGATACCTACCTTCCTTACGGAAATTTGTGTTTCATAAATTCAAATACTGCAAAAATTACTCCAAATGCTATTAAAAATGTTGCTAACTCTGTAGACAATTTTTCTGCTGTAGCATATCCAAATCCATTTGATACTAATGTATATGTAGATATAAAATCTCAAACATCAGATCCTGTTGAAATTATAGCCTATGATATGTTGGGTAGAACTATCGAAACCATGAAAGTTGATTTGACTAACAATTCAATTATTGAAATTGGAAACAATTATCCAGTTGGAGTTTACACAATCGTAGTTAAGCAACAAGATAACATTCAAAATATTCGAGTTATAAAAAGATAATAATTTTTATTTAAGTAAAATAAATCCGCCTAAAGAAATTCTAGGCGGATTTTTTTATTCAATAAAGAAAATTTTACATAGTATCAAATTACTCTTTACTAGCCAAATATCGCTCAGCATCAAGTGCTGCCATACATCCTGTTCCCGCAGCTGTAATTGCTTGTCTGTACACATGGTCGGCAACATCTCCAGAGACAAAAACACCGGCAATATTTGTTTTAGAACTTCCTGAAGAATTTATTATATAACCTGTTTCATCTAAATTTAAAAAGTCTTTAAAAATATCAGTATTAGGTTTGTGTCCAATAGCTACAAAAAATCCTGTTGCTGGAATTTCAGAAATTACATCTGTACTTTTATTTTTTACTTTTACTGCAGTCACCACTTGCCCATCGCCAATAACTTCAACTGTATCCGTATTTAGTAAAATTTCAATATTTTCAGTTTTTCTAACTCGAGCTTCCATAATTTTTGAAGCTCTAAACTGTTCACTTCGCACTAACATCGTTACCTTTTTACATAATTTAGATAAATAATGAGCTTCTTCACATGCTGAGTCGCCAGCTCCAACGATTACAACTTCCTGGTTTCTGTAAAAAAATCCGTCACAAACCGCACATGCGGAAACACCACCACCAGTTTGCAGATAATGCTGTTCGGAAGGTAATCCCAAATATTTTGCTGATGCACCAGTTGAAATTATGACGGTTTCACAATGAATTTCTTTAGTATCATTGACCCAAACTTTATGAATATCACCCGAAAAATCTACTTTTGTAACCCAACCATCTCTAACATCAGCGCCAAAACGTTGCGCTTGAGCCTGAATAGCAATCATCATTTCAGGACCAGTTATTCCTTCTGGGTTGCCAGGCCAGTTTTCAACTTCGTTCGTAGTCGTTAATTGTCCACCTGGTTGTGTCCCTTGATATAAAACGGGAAACATATTGGCTCTTGATGCATATATTGCTGCTGTATAACCAGCAGGACCTGACCCAATTATTAAACATTTAACTTTTTCTATTGTTTCTGACATAATTCTTTAAAATATTTAATGAAATACAAATTTACAATTTAATAAAAAAGAAATTGTAAACCATGTAACTAAATGACTATAAAATTATAACTATAAATTATAAAAAAAGTCAAACAAATTAATGTTTGACTTTCAGTCGGGGTGGCAGGATTCGAACCTGCGACCTCCTGCTCCCAAAGCAGGCGCGATAACCGGGCTACGCTACACCCCGAAAATTTCGAATTGCAAATATAACATAAATATGAACAAGAAAACTTATTTTACAATTTATTTTAAAGGTTTTTTCTTTAAAATAGCACTATCCGCAAATTGTTTTAACTCTATTTTGGAATCACCATACAACTCAATTTCAGATTTTCCAGAAGCATCAATTATACTATTTAATCGCGATTGAATACTTGCATTTGCATATCCTTCTGTTTTGATTGAAACATTTTTTGACAGCAAGTTTTTACCCACAAAATTTGAATTATTGTCTAATCTAATTTTTAATTCTTCTACATCACCTTCAATAGTAGCATCCGATTTTTGATACATATCAAAAGTCATTTCCTTTGAAGTAATAAGTGCTTTAACTTCAGAGTTTTTACTAAGACTTATCACAGTTTTATCTGCTTTCAAATTTAATTCAGCTTTCGATTTTCCGTCTAGAACAAAATTAAATAGAGTAGTTTTTGTAGTTATGTATAATTTTGAGTCATCAAAACTTTTAATATTTAAAGCGTCAAAATCAACATTTGAAATTGCTGTAACTTTACTATCATCCTTTGCAACAATCGAGTTAAAATCATCTTTACAAGTAACAATAACACTAAACTTTTTATATCCAAAAACTTTTTTTGTAGATGAAATTTTTAAAATACTTCCAGATAAATCAATGGCGATTGCATCGTGTAGATTATCATCGGCTTCAATTTCAATACCACAATCAGTTCCTTTGACCAAAATAATTTCTACATCGTCGCTAACTTCCAAAGCATTAAAACTATCGATGATTTTTTTCTCGATTGTTACAATTTTTGAACCCTTTATTTTATCTTTTTTCTGTGAAAAAGCAACTGAAGATACTAAAAGTAAGAGAACTAATAGCTTATTTATTTTTTTCATACTTATTCTAGTTTTTAATAATTCCATTAAACATCAAATTCTATTCCTATTTAATTTTAATACTCCACTCAAAGTCCATTTCTGAAACTTGTTCACTTTTTTCATTGGTACCAATAGATTTCATCCAAAATGTTTGCCCTTCGCCAGTAGCGATAGTTTTTAGAATAGCCTCTTTTATTAAATTTCCGTCGTTACAAACAAATGTAATTCTGCCAGTCGCCTTTTTTGTAAAATTTCCTTTATTGTTAGCTACTAACATAGAAATGTTTTTACCCGAATCTTTAATATGGTACATTACTATTGCACCTGTTGCCAACTCTGCTGCCATGGCTTGCACCGCAAAGTACATTGATTTAAATGGATTTTGATTGATCCATTTATGTCTTACTGAAACTTCGCATTTAGCTTCATTTATAGTTAAAACTCGAACGCCACATAAAAAAGCTGATGGTAATTTAAACATCAAAAAAGTATTTAATTTTGTAACTGATAGTGCCATAAACTATTGAATTTGCTGTAAATATACAATAATTAGTAACTTTTATACAAAAATAATATTTGTTAAATAAATGTTAAATATTAGTACCTTGTATTGCACAATACCTTTTTATGGTCATATCTTTGCATAAGAAGTTAATAGTCTATCAACAGTATTAGAATTAATCAATGGTACTGTCGCTGTTAACCATATCAAAAAAGAGTTTTAATCATCAAATCAAAAAAAATGAACAGTAATCACAAAAAATCAAAACACAATTATGAACATTGAAAACACAAAAGCCCAGATGCGAAAAGGGGTTCTTGAGTTTTGTATCTTATCAGTATTAAAAGAAAAAGATGCATACACCTCAGAAATTTTAGATACCCTAAAAAACGCAAAATTGCTTGTAGTAGAAGGAACAGTATATCCTTTACTCACAAGACTAAAAAATGACGGTTTGCTTAATTATCGTTGGGAAGAATCTACATCAGGACCACCAAGAAAATATTACGGCTTGACCGAATTAGGTAAAACATTTTTAACAGAATTAAATGGTACTTGGAGAGAATTATCTGACGCTGTAAACATAATAACAAATCAAAACTAATAACGATGAATAAAACAGTAAATATTAATATAGGTGGTTTATTTTTTCATATTGATGAAGATGCATACCAAAAATTGTCAAGATATTTTGAAGCAATTAAACGTTCGCTTTCAAACTCATCTGGTAAAGATGAAATAATGAAAGATATCGAGATGCGCGTTGCAGAATTATTGACCGAAAAACAAAAAAGCGTTAAGCACGTTGTGAATAATAACGATGTAGACGAAGTTGTAACCGTTATGGGTCAGCCAGAAGATTATAGACTAGATGTTGACGATGAATTAAATAAAAACACTGATCATTTTAAGTCAAGAAATACAAAAGTTTTGTATCGCGATAAAGACAGAGGTTCGATTGCCGGAGTTTGTTCTGGATTGTCTTATTACTTTGGTATAGATGTAACGTGGATCAAAATAGCATTTTTGGCAACTGCATTTGCGGGATTTGGATTTGGAATTATCATTTATATAATTCTTTGGATTGCAACACCAGAGGCAGTAACCACATCTGAAAAATTGGAAATGCGAGGCGAACCAGTAACCATTTCAACCATTGAAAAAAAGGTAAGAGAGGAATTTGATAACGTGTCTCAAAATTTAAGAAATGTAAATTATGACGAACTTGGTAATAAAGTAAAATCGGCAACCGAACATACAGGAAAAAAATTAGGATCGGTTTTTATATCTCTGTTTAGCGTATTTGCAAAAATTTTGGGAGCAATGATAGTTTTCTTTTCTGCACTTTCACTACTTGGAATTTGTATCGCATCAGTAATATTAATGTTTTCATCATCATTGCCACAAAATACAATTATAAACAATATTGCTACGCCAATTGGTCTTGAAACACCACTTTGGATTCAAGGGATTTTATTTTTATTGACCTTTGGAATTCCATTATTTTTCATGCTATACTTAGGTTTAAAATTAATGGTTAGTAATCTGAAATCAATAAGTAATATTATAAAATACAGTTTATTGGCCATTTGGATCATAGCACTTGGAGTTTTAATTTCGCTTGGAATAAACGAATTGACACAAATTTCATCTGAATCTAAAGATGTACAAAAGGAAATAATAAATATTGCAAGTACTGATACACTTTTTGTGAAATTTAAAACTAATGATTTTTATGATAAAGATGTAAATCATCGCACAGATTTTCGCTTAACACAAGACGAACAAAATAATAAGGTAATTTATTCAAACAATATTTATTTAAAAATACTTCAAACATCTGAAAAAAATCCTTACCTACAAGTAGAAAAATTAGCTGTTGGAAAATCGCCACAAGAAGCAAAAACAAGAGCAAAACAAATAAAATACAGTTACAAAATAATAGGTAATCAATTAATTTTAGACAACTATTTATTAAGCAACGTTGCATCAAAATTCAGAAATCAGAAAGTAGAATTATACTTGTACTTACCTGTAGGAACTTTATTAAAAACCGATACAAGTGTTGAGGATTATGATGAATCTGACAATGATTATTTTAACTTACATTTTAGCTCAGATAAATATGTGTATAAAGTATTTGATAACCAAATTAAATGTTTAAATTGTCCAATAAATGAGAATGAAGATTATAACGATGTAGAATTAAATCAAAGTAAAAAAGATTCAGTTGGCACAATTCAACTAAACTCTGATGGAATATTGATTAAAAAAAGTACCATTAAAAACGATAACAATAAAATAGAAAGCATCAATATTGACAAAAACGGCGTAATTATTAAAACTAAATAACATGATAAAGTTTATAGTATTTTTTACAAAAGCGGTAATTATAACCTTAATTACAATTTTATTTTCGTCTTGCAACAGCAGTTTATCACAAGGATTAAAAGGAACCGGAAATGTTCAAACTGAAACGAGGAACATAGCTGAACCATTTACAAAAATTGAGGCCAGCAGAGGACTTGAAGTAATTGTAGAACAAGCACCAAACGTTTCAGTAGAGGTTGAAGCAGATCAAAATTTATTGTCACACATAATTACTAAAGTAGAAAAAGGGACATTAATAGTATCCTCTGACGAAAATATTTTTTCGTCAAAAGCAGAAATTGTTCGTGTGAAAATGCCTCAAGTTGAAGGAATTTCAACATCAAGTGGATCTAGTTTATCTACCAAAAATAGTATTAAGGGAACTAATTTAATAGTTTCATCAACAAGCGGAAGCAAAATTGATGCAACGATTGAATATGACGCAACAACTGCATCCTCAACAAGTGGAAGCACAATTTCAATAAGTGGAAAAACGATTAAGCTCTCAACAAATTCTACTAGTGGAAGCTCTGTAAAAGCAGGAAAATTACTTGCTAATGATGTTGTTGCAACCTCTAGTAGCGGAAGTTCTACCACAGTAAAACCACTAGTTAGTTTAAAAGCAACAGCATCCAGTGGCAGTTCTATTAATTACGAAGGTGTTCCAAAATCTGTAAATAAAGACGAATCTTCTGGAGCAAGTATTTCAAAAAAATAAAATATAATTGATTTTATTTATTAATCAATCCCAATGAAAATTGGGATTTTTTTATTCAACAAAAGTTAAACGCAGTACAATTAGCAAACGGTATTAAAATAATCATTGTATTTTTGAAATAAAAAAAATGAAAATCCTTATCACTGGTGCAACTGGATTAATTGGTTCTGAACTGGTTAAAATTCTACTGGATAACAATCATTCCATACATTATTTAACCACATCTTCAAAAAAAATTGAAGATAAAGCTAACTTTAAAGGTTTTTATTGGAATCCACAAGAAGGGAAAATCGATGAAAATTGCATTCAGGGTGTGGACACAATTGTGCATTTAGCTGGAGCAAGTATTGCTAAAAGATGGACAAATTCCTATAAAGTAGAACTAATTGAAAGTCGCGTTTTATCGACCAATTTGATATTTAACTTACTCAAAAAAACTACTCATAAAGTAGAACAAGTCGTATCTGCATCAGGTACAGCAATCTATCCAGATAGTTCTTCAGCAATTTACGATGAAAACTCTACAGCTATTGAAGATAGTTTTTTATCCAACGTAGTCGTTAAATGGGAAAAAAGTGTTGATCAATTTAAAATGTTAAACATTAAAGTAACAAAACTGCGAACTGGCGTGGTTTATTCGCAAAAAGGAGGCGCTTTACTAGAAATAATAAAACCTATAAAAATGGGATTTGGTTCTGGCTTTGGATCTGGAAATCAACTTCAATCATGGATTCATTTATCAGATGTTGCTAATTTATATTATTTTGTAATTAAAAATAGATTTGATGGCATTTTTAATGCTGTGGCACCACATCCTATTTCAAACCAAGACTTAACCAAAATGATTGCAAAAATATTAGACAAATCTCTATTTTTACCTAACATACCGCAATTTGTTATGAAACTAATATTGGGTGATATGCATATTTTACTTTTCAACAATAAGAATATACTTCCTAAGCGTGCTTTAGATTTCGGTTTCAATTTTGAATTTCCAACTGCCGAAAAAGCACTCCAAAATATTTTAAAATAAAAAAAGTCCCAGTATTACTGAAACTTTTTGTCCTATGTGTTGAATTAATAATTTTTGATAAATAACCTTAATGTGTAAAAGTATAAAATACTGTAACTATTGAGTCATAAGATAATCATAAAATTTATTTGACTTTTATTTTATTTATTGTTTTGAAATTATGTGACAATTTGACATTGAATTACTATTGGCAGTAATTTTGATAACTTGTAGATAATTATAAAAAAAATGAAATTCAAAAATATATTTCCAAATAAAAATAAAATTAAAATGAATACAGAAAATACAGATAACGAACAAATTGTGGACGAAACTATTGTTGAAAATAATGAAAATCAACAAGACGTAGCTGTTGAACTTTCTGCAGAGGAACAATTATCACAAGATTTAGCATCGGAAAAAGATAAATTTTTACGACTTTTTGCAGAATTTGAAAATTACAAACGACGCACTTCAAAAGAACGAATGGATTTGTATAAAACTGCCAATCAAGAAGTATTACAAGCACTATTGCCAGTTCTTGACGATTTTGACAGAGCCGTTTTAGAAATTTCTAAATCAGACGATGAACTTTTGCTTAAAGGTGTCGAACTGATTCATGAAAAACTAAAATCGACTTTGGTTGCTAAAGGTTTAGAGCAGATGGAGGTTCGTGTAGGTGATAGTTTTAATGCAGATTATGCAGAAGCTATTACACAAATTCCAGCTCCATCGGACGATATGAAAGGTAAAATTGTTGATGTATTAGAAAAAGGTTATAAACTTGGAGACAAAATTATTCGTTTCCCAAAAGTGGTAATTGGAAATT